>NZ_RZTB01000036.1:0-29213 GCF_003997735.1 Mesorhizobium sp. M7A.F.Ca.MR.148.00.0.0
CTCCCCCCTCGAGGGGGAGATGGCCGGCAGGCCAGAGGGGGTCGCCGCGCGTGAAGCGCTAGCATTCTCTGCCGGCGAAGGAGGTCGCGTCCAGTCGTTCCGACCCCCTCTGTCGCCTTTGGCGACATCTCCCCCTCGAGGGGGGAGATTAGGAGCGCTACCCAAATTTCCCCGTCCTCGGGAATCCCTTCGGCACCATCCGTCCGGCCGACGCGCGGGCACCGATCCACTCGGCCAGTTCCTCGCGCGACCTTGTGAAGGTGCGGTCGGCCGAATCCTGCCAGGAGAGGCCGGTCTCCAGCGTGAACGGCTTGAGATCGAGAAGGCCGCCATCCTTGTATTTCTGCAGCCGCACGCCCTTGCCGCGGCCCATCTCCGGAATCTCGGCGAGCGCGAACACCAGCATCTTGCGATTCTCGCCGACGATGGCGAGATGGTCGCCGGTGACCGGGATGCAGCGCTTGGCTTCGTCCGGCGCCTTGACGTTCATCACCTGCTTGCCCTTGCGGGTGTTGGCGACGACTTCCTCTTCCGGCACGATGAAACCGTTGGCGTCGTGCGAGGCCAGCAGCAGCTTGCGCTTCGGATCGTGAACGAAGGCGGTGACGATGTCCTGGTCATTGTCCATATCGACGATGATGCGGATCGGCTCGCCATGGCCACGCCCGCCAGGCAGCCGGTCGGCGCCGATGGTGTAGAACTTGCCGCCGGTGGTGAAGACCAGAACCTTGTCGGTGGTCTGGGCATGGAAGGCGAGCTTGAGGCTGTCGCCCTCCTTGAAGGTCAGCGTCGAGAGATCGGCCAGATGCCCCTTCATCGCCCGCAGCCAGCCCTTTTCCGACACGACGACCGTGACCGGCTCGCGCTCGATCATGGCATGTGCGATGTCGGTCAGATCATGCTCGGGCGCGTCGGCGAACTGGGTGCGGCGCTTGCCGAGTTCGGTCTCCGGGCCGAACTTGTCGCGGATGTTGGTGACTTCCCATTTGATCGTCGCCCACTGCTTCTCGTTCGAAGCAAGCAGTGCCTCGATCTGCTTCTTCTCCGCGCTCAGGCCGTCGAATTCCTTGCGGATCTCGAATTCTTCAAGCTTGCGCAGAGCGCGCAGCCGCATATTGAGGATGGCTTCGGCCTGGGTGTCGGTGAGCGACCAGCGGGCCATCATCACCTGCTTTGGCTCATCCTCCTCGCGGATGATCCTGATCACCTCGTCGATGTTGAGGTAGGCGATCAGGTAGCCGGCAAGTATCTCCAGCCGTCTTTCGATCTCGCCAAGCCGATGTTTCGAGCGGCGGATCAAAACCTCGCGGCGATGCTCGAGCCACTCCTGCAGTACGCCCTTCAGCGACAGCACGTTGGGCACCTTGCCGCGCGACAGGACGTTCATGTTGAGCGGGAAGCGGCTTTCGAGCTCGGTCAGCTTGAACAACGATTCCATCAAGATGCCGGGATCGACCGAACGGCTCTTCGGCACCAGCACGACGCGGACGTCCTCGGCGCTTTCGTCCCTGATGTCCTCGAGCAGCGGCAGCTTGCGTGCCATCAGCAGTTCGGCGATCTTCTCGATCAGCCGCGCCTTCTGCACGCCGTAGGGGATTTCGGTGACGACGATGCTCCAGGTGCCCCTGCCCTGGTCCTCCTGGAACCACTTCGAGCGCACGCGAAAGCCACCGCGGCCGGTTTCATAGGCTTCGAGGATCGAGGCGCGGCTGTCGACGATGATGCCGCCGGTCGGGAAATCCGGCCCCTGGACAAACTCCATCAGCTTCGCCACCGGCGCGTCCCGGTCTTCGATCAGGTGAAGTGCGGCATCGCAAAGCTCGGCGGCGTTGTGGGGCGGGATCGATGTCGCCATGCCCACCGCGATGCCGGACGAGCCGTTGGCCAGCAGATTCGGAAAGGCGCCGGGCAAAACCACCGGCTCCTCGTCTTCTTCATTGTAGGTCGGCCGATAATCGACGGCATCCTCGGTGATGCCGGACAAGAGTTCGGTCGCCACATCGGTCATGCGCGCTTCGGTGTAGCGCATGGCGGCGGCGTTATCGCCGTCGATGTTGCCGAAATTGCCCTGCCCGTCGACCAGCGGATAGCGCATCGAGAAATCCTGCGCCAACCGCACCAGCGCGTCATAGATCGACTGGTCGCCATGCGGGTGGAACTTGCCCATCACCTCGCCGACGATGCGGGCGCATTTGGCAAAGCCCTGGTCGGGGTTAAGCCGCAGCAGACGCATGGCGTGCATGATGCGGCGATGGACCGGCTTCAGTCCGTCGCGCACATCGGGCAGTGCCCGGTGCATGATGGTCGACAGCGCATAAGCCAGATAGCGCTCTTCCAGCGCCTTCTTCAGATCGACCGGTTCGATATGATCGCCACCGCCATTTTCAGGCGGCAAAAGCCTTTTTCCCATGGGCTCGGACTAGCTGAGCGGGTGATTCGCGGCAAGAGCCCGGCAGAGATACCGGCCCTTCTGCAACACGAAACCGCACCCCGGGGGATGTCGGCCAACATCAGCCTGTTACATGCGGGTTCTATGGCCAAGCGCGACGACATCCGGCTATCGGCTCTTCATGACAAATTCACCGGTTTGCGCAAAGACGGTGGGATCGGGTTTGCCTTTCACCGCGATTTTTGACCAATGTGCCGGGACACGCCTTTTTCCGGTCCAGTTCGTCACGGAATGGTGATGGCGCAAATAATTGAAAAACAATTTCAGGACACTCTCAGGGACCTTGCGATGACAATCAAACGCTCAACTCTTAGGAAATTGGCCCTTTCGACCTTCTTGCTCACGCTGCCGCTGAATGCGGCCCTCGCACAGGATACGGCAGTGGCCGACCGGCTGAAGGCCGCGCTTGTCGCACAAGGTGTCGACATCACCTGGACCGGCGTGACCGGCGACAACACCAGCATGGTGCTGCAGGGCGTTGCCATCAAACCGGCGGCGGAGAAGGAAGCGCTTCCCATCGGCGACGTCAAACTCGAAGGTGTGACCGAGGCAAATGGCGGCTATGACATCGCCACCGTATCGACGGCTGCCTTCACACACAGCAAGGACGGCGTCACCCTCGACCTCAGCCCCTTCGTCATCCATGACATGACAGTTCCGGCCGACGGCGCCACCGGCCCGCTCGGCTCGCTGATGATGTACAAGTCAGCCGAACTCTCGAACATGACCGTCAAGGTCGCCGACAAGACCGCCTTCTCGATGGATGGACTTGCCATCGAGATCACGCCGCCGGCGGACGGCAAGGCGATGGAATTCACCGCCACCACGGAGAAATTCAACGCCGACCTGACGCTGGTGGACGATCCGAAGTCCAAGGAAGTCATCAACGCGCTCGGCTACCAGAACATCGCGGGCAATCTCGAAATGGCCGGCACCTGGCAGCCCACGGACGGCAAGATGGAACTGTCGAAATACGACATCTCGGTCGAGAATGCCGGCACGCTCGGCATGACCTTCAATCTCGGCGGCTACACGCTGGACTTTATCAAGTCGCTGCAGGAAATGCAGAAGAAGATGGCTGCACAGCCCGAAGGCGCCGACAATTCGGCGCAAGGCATGGCCATGCTCGGCCTGTTGCAGCAGCTTTCGTTCAACAGCGCCTCGATCCGCTTCGACGACGATTCGCTGACCAACAAGGTTTTGGACTATGTCGGCAAGCAGCAAGGTATGTCCGGCAAGGACATCGCCAACCAGGCCAAGGCGATCGTGCCGTTCGGCATGGCACAGCTCAACAATCCGGAACTGACGGCGCAGGTTACGGCTGCGGTCAGCAAATTCCTCGATGATCCGAAGAGCCTCGAAATCTCGGCCGAGCCGCCGGCATCCGTGCCGTTCGCACTGATCATGGCGGGCGCCATGTCCAACCCGCTCGACCTACCGAAGACGCTCGGCGTCACCGTCAAGGCCAACGAAGACTGATCGAAGTAGTTCCCTTCTCCCCGTCACTATACGGGGAGAAGGTGCCGGCAGGCGGATGAGGGGCAGCGCCGACGCCTACAAATTGCAATTCATGCCGAACCGATTGCCTGTCAGAAGGCGTCAGCTGCAACGGCCGTTCGCCAATCGCCCGCATCCGCGCTGCCCCTCATTGTCCTGCCGGACATTTCTCCCCGTATAGAGACGGAGAGAAGGGCAGTTGCAACGCCGCCGTCAGTCCTTCTTGGGCACGGCAACGCGCAGCGCCAGGTCGCGAAGCTGCTGCGGGCTCGCTTCCGACGGTGCGTTCATCAACAGATCATAGGCCTGCTGGTTCATCGGGAACATGGTGATCTCACGCAGGTTCTTGGCGCCGAGCAGCAGCATGACGACGCGGTCGACACCGGCGGCCATGCCGCCATGCGGCGGCGCGCCATACTGGAAGGCGCGGTAGAGGCCGCCAAAGCGCTCCTCGACCGTGGCGCGATCCAGCCCGACCGTCTCGAATGCCTTGACCATGGTTTCGGGCAGATGGTTGCGGATACCGCCGCTGGCGATCTCGAACCCGTTGCAGACCATGTCGTACTGGAACGCCTTGATGCCGAGCAGGTCCTCGCCATTCAGCGCATCGATGCCACCTTGCGGCATCGAGAACGGGTTGTGGGCGAAGTCGATCTTCTTCTCTTCCTCGTTCCACTCGAAGAACGGGAAGTCGACGATCCAGCACAGTTCGAAACGCTCGCGGTCGACAAGATTCAGCTCCTCGCCGGCACGGGTGCGCGCAGCCCCCGCGAAGGAGACGAACTTCTTCGGATCCCCGGCGACAAAAAAGGCCGCATCGCCGTCGGCAAGGCCGAGTTGAAGGCGGATCGCCTCTGTGCGCTCCTCGCCGATGTTCTTGGCGAGTGGGCCGGCGCCTTCGAGCTTGTCACCCTCCTTGCGCCAGAAGATATAACCCAGCCCCGGCTGGCCCTCGCCCTGCGCCCAGGAATTCATGCGGTCGCAGAAGGCGCGGCTGCCGCCGGTCTTTGCCGGAATGCCCCACACCTCGGCCTTCGGATCGTTGGCCAGGATGTTGGCGAACACCTTGAAGCCGGAATCGCGAAAATGGTCGGAAACGGCCTGCATTTCGATCGGGTTGCGCAGGTCCGGCTTGTCGGAACCGTATTTGCGCATGGCCACATCATAGGGGATGCGCTGGAAATTCTGCGTCACCGGCTTGCCGTTGGCGAAGGTCTCGAAGACCCCACGCATGACAGGTTCCATGGTCGAAAGCACGTCGTCCTGCTCGACGAAGCTCATTTCAAGGTCGAGCTGGTAGAACTCACCAGGGAGACGATCGGCGCGCGGGTCCTCGTCGCGGAAGCAGGGCGCGATCTGGAAGTAGCGGTCGAAGCCCGACACCATGATCAGCTGCTTGTACTGCTGCGGCGCCTGCGGCAGCGCGTAGAAGGTGCCGGGATGGATGCGCGACGGCACCAGGAAGTCGCGCGCGCCCTCGGGCGACGACGCGGTGAGGATCGGCGTCGAGAATTCGGTGAAGCCGACCTCGCCCATGCGCTTGCGCATTTCCGCGATGATTTTCGTACGCGCAATGATGTTCTTGTGCAGCGTCTCGCGGCGCAGATCGAGGAAGCGGTATTTCAGCCTGATATCCTCGGGATAGTCAGGCTCGCCGAACACCGGCAGCGGCAATTCCTTGGCGGCCGACAGCACCTCGATCTCGCGGGCGAAGATCTCGATCTCGCCGGTCGGCAAATTGGCGTTGGTGGTGTCGGGCAAGCGCGCCTTGACCTCGCCGTCGACGCGGATGACCCACTCGCCGCGCACGGTCTCGGCTACCTTGAAGGCCGGAGAATCGGGATCTGCGACGATCTGGGTCAGGCCATAATTGTCGCGCAGGTCGATGAAGAGCAGGCCGCCATGATCGCGCACGCGATGCACCCAGCCCGACAGGCGAACGGTCGAGCCGACGTCGCTCTTCCTCAACTGGGCACAGGTATGGCTGCGGTAACGGTGCATTGTCATTGGTAAAGTCCGGGGTGCTCTAGTTGCCGGCCAAGGCATCACGGCCCGGCCCTGAAAATTTGCGCGAAAAGCGCATGGGAGGCCGGATTTGTCAAGGCAAGCGGACTTCCGTGTCCATGGTGTTCGCCGCCCGGTAGCCGCAGAGAGGCAGCGCGAGGATCAGCGCGGCACTCAGCCTGTGAAGGAAACCGCCACAGGGCCACAACCGTCAGGCTTGCTCTTCAGCTTCATCGTTGCCTTCCAGTTTTTTCCGCAGCGCCGTCATGACCCTGTGCGTGGTGTTGATGTCCTCGACCAGCAGGCCATCCGCGAGGTTTTCGATCCATGGCGCCTGCAAATGCATCGCGGCATCGAAAGTCTGTCTTCCCTTGTCAGTCAAAACGACAAGCTGCGCACGCTGATGATGCGGATTGGCCTCGAAGGCGACGAGCCCTTCCCTATGCAGGTCGTTGACGATCCGTTGGACATTCTGGCGGCTGGCTCCCAGATCGCGCGCCAGCCACGCGACCGGCTGAGGGCGTTCGGCGGTCACGACAGCGCCGAGAATCTGCCAGCGGGCGCTCGTCAAACCGAGGTCGGCGACCAGCCTGTCACCCGATGTGAGCATTCGGCTGCTGAGCCTGAACAGGTCGAGAATGAGATCGGTCAAGGCATTGCCGGCAGGTGTTCGCTTGGCATCAGGCATATGACATCCTATATTGATATTGACATTATGTTGTCAAATAGATATGTAATCCTCGTAACAGATTGGCACCATAACACCAATTAACGGAAGCTTATCATGTCGCTCATGCGCCCACTGAACCCCGCTTTCCCGATCGACCGCCAGATCGCGATCGATGCTACCTCCGTCGTGCTGGTCAACGTCTTCACGCTCGACAATGCCGACGAGCAGACCTTCCTCCATGCATGGCAGGATGATGCGGTCTTCATGAAGCAGCAGCCCGGCTTCATCTCGACCCAGCTTCACCGCGCAATCGGCGAAAGTCCGGCCTATTTCAATTATGCCATATGGGAAACGATGGCTGACTTCCGGGCCGCGTTCTCGCATCCCGAGTTCAGGGCGAAGCTCTCGGCCTATCCGTCCTCGGCCGTCGCCTCTCCGCATCTGTTCCAAAAGGTGGCGGTGCCGGGCATCTGCCTGGCGTAGACGGGTTGCAAGAACGGTGGGAAAGCCATGATCAAGGTCATTCATCCAGTCGCCGGTACGGTCGCGATGCTGACGATCGCAAGCCTCTGGCTGTCGACGGTCCTCAGTGAGATGTTTGCCTCCCAGGTGGCGATAGCCGCCGTCAAGATGGCCGTACCGTGGAGCTTCCTGTTGCTCGTTCCAGCGCTGGCGGCGGCGGGAGGTTCGGGCTTTGCGGCGGCCAAGGGCCGGCAGGCCGGGCTGATCGGCGCGAAGATCAAGCGCATGCCATGGATAGCCGCCAATGGTCTCCTGGTTCTCATCCCCTCCGCACTCTTCCTCGCATCCAAGGCGAGAGCCAGCGAGTTCGACACCAGCTTCTACGCCGTGCAGGCGCTCGAATTGGCCGCCGGCGCGACGAACATCACGCTACTCGGCCTCAAGATGCGCGACGGGTTCAAAATGAAAGGCCGGCTCCGCCGTCGGCCCGCTCGGCCCGTCAAAGCATCACCTCTGTGACCCAAGCGCCGACAGCCGGAGGCGATGGGAAAGGTGATCGACGACCAGTAAAGCGCTGGCGGAAGAGGTCTCCGCCCGGTGAAGACGAATCTCCGCCCCGGGCAGCGGCGGCACATGGCGGCCTGGATGGACGCCGCGCAGGCCAGGCGCAAGCATGCTGCCTTTGATCACGGTGACCGCCAGGCCCTGTTCAACAATTGCCTCCGTGGCTGAGAGGCTCGGGCTGACATAGGCCAATCGCCATGGCCGGCCTGCCTTGTTGAGCGCCTCAATTGCCCAGGAACGAAACAGGCAATCGGGGCTCGACAGAGCGACGGGCAGCGGATCGAGTTCCTCGACGGCTCGCGTCGCCGCCGCTGCCCAAATCGCCCTTTCGCGGCATATCAGATCCCCCTCGGTCGTACCTTCCGGGTGCATGGCGATGACGGCGTCGAACGACGACCCAAGCCGTTTCAGGAGCCGGGCGGTGAGACCAATCTCCATTTCGACCTGCACCAACGGAAATCGCTCGGCGATGCCAGAAAGGAGGCGCGGCAGGATCTTGGTGCCATAATCTTCCATGACCCCGATGCGAACCTGCCCGGCCACCTGCTGACCGGAAACACGCGCAATCGCCTGCTCACTGAGAGCAAGTATGCGGCGGGCATCGATCAGAAAGCCCTCCCCGGCGGCGGTGAGTTCAACGCGGGCTGTCGAGCGCCGGAACAAGATGGTCTCGATGCGCTCCTCAAGACGTTTCACCTGCAAGCTGACGGCCGCCTGCGTTCTATTGAGCTGCTCGGCGGCTCGCGTGAACGAGAGGCGCTCGGCAACGACGACAAAGGCCCGCAGAAGGTCCGGATCGAGATTCGGGATGCTCATAGCGGAATGTTATCAAACTCATTGAGCTTATTCGATTCCTTATGGCCCGCCTGCCCGATATCGCTGGTTCAGAGTTGGCAAGGTCAGGAACCATGGAAGTCACAGGAGTGCTCGCCGCGATTCTCTCCAGCGCTTTCGGGGGCACCGCCGTTGGCGCAACGCGATATCTCGCGGGCACGCTCGATCCTCTCGCTATCGGTGCCGTCCGGTTCGGCGGCGGCTTTCTGGTTTTGGCCGCCGTCGCTCTCTGGCGGCGAGACAGGTGGCCGCCGAAGAGCGATTGGCTCGGCACTGGTGCATTGGGCCTTCTGTTCTTCGGGCTGTTTCCGGTGCTCTTCAATGGAGCCCTTGTCTACACGACGGCCGCGCGAGGTGCGCTTGCGCTTTCGACACTGCCTCTGCTCACCATGCTTGCCGCGGCAGTTCTGAAGATCGAGCCGCCGACCATCCGCAAGATCGTCGGTGTCCTGATCGCAATGGCAGGAGTGGCCGTAGCGCTCGGCACGAGCCTGACGACGGCTCCCCCAGATGCCTGGCGCGGAGATCTTCTCATGGTCGCGGCCGCTTTCTGCATGGCGCTCTACAACGTCTGGTCGAGACCATTTCTATCCCGCACCGCGCCAATCCCGTTCGTGGCGTTTGGCATGGGCGTGGGCGCGGTCTGCCTATCGGTCCTGGTGGTTTCGAGCGGAGGCTTCGCGCGACTTGCCACTCTCAGCGCACCTCAGTGGATCGCGAGCGCTTATCTGGCCATAATTTGCGGCGCCTTCATTTTCTTCCTTTGGGCATTCGCGCTCGAGCGCGCGCCGCCGACACTGGTTGCCGTCTCCGTTGCGGTGAATCCGGTGACGGCATCGATCTTCGGTGTTGTCTTCCTGGGCGAACAAGTGAGCGCGAACCTGATTGTCGGGCTGATGGCAGTCCTCGCAGGAATAGGCGTCGCAACGGGAGCAGCCGAGCGGCTTGGTGTCACGTCGAAGGCAGCCCTGAGCGCTGACCAAGCAAAACGGGGGAAACGAATCCAGGCGAATACAGCGATCATCGCTGTTGGCGCAGGGAATTGCTGCTGGCGTTGGCCAGGGCGATGGTCCAAGAAGGGATCACCGACACGTGATCGCCTCTTCATGTCCTCCATCCGCCCGATGATCCCGCTTCTTCTCGCCGCCGGCATCTTGCTCGGCGGCAATGGGCTGCAGAGCACGCTTATCGCGCTGCGCGGCGCGCAGGAAGGGTTTTCGGCTTCCGAGATCGGCCTGATGGGCACCTTCTACTTCGCCGGCTTCCTGCTCGGCTGCCTGGCCATCACCCGCATCATGAAGGCGGTCGGCCATATCAGGGCATTTTCGGCGCTGGCGGCAATCGCCTCGGTCGGCACCTTGCTCCTGGTGCTGGTCATCGATCCGGTGATGTGGTGCGCGGTGCGCCTTGCTGGCGGCTTCTGCTTCGCCGGGCTGTTCACCATCGTCGAAAGCTGGCTGAATTCCGGCGTCGGCAATCACGACCGGGCACGCGTGCTGGCGATCTACCGGATGGTCGACATCGGTTCGGTGACATCAGCCCAGTTCCTGATCCCGGTCTTCGGCGCCGGCGGTTTCGCCATCTTCGCCATCATGTCGATGATGATCACCTTGTCGCTGGTGCCGGTGTCGCTCGGCGACCGCTCCAACCCGGCACCACCCGAAGAGGTCAAGCTCGACCTGGCGCGCGTCTGGCGGATTTCGCCGCTGGGCTGCTTCGGCTGCATCGCCGTCGGCCTCACCAACAGCGCCTTTCGCACCTTGTCGCCGGTCTATGCCGAGCAGATCGGCATGTCGGTCGCCGATGTCGTCACCTTCGTCAGCGTCGGCATCTTCGGCGGCGCCATCATCCAGTATCCGCTTGGCTACCTCTCCGACCGCTGGGATCGGCGCCGCGTGCTCTTGATCACGACCTGCTGCGCGATGCTTTCGGCGCTGGCGCTGGTGTTCATCGCCGGCAGCAATCCGGCGCTCAACTTCATCCTCATCTTCATCTTCGGCTGTTTCGCCATGCCGCTCTATTCGCTGTCGGCGGCGCATTCGAACGATCGCGCCGACACGGGCGAGTTCGTGCTGATCAACGCGGCGCTGATGCTGTTCTATTCCTTCGGCGCCATCGGCGGCCCGTTCGCCGCCTCGACGGCGATGCAATATTTCGGACCGGGCGCCCTGTTTGTATTCAGCGCGGTGGTCTATGCGATCTTCATCGCCGTCATCCTTTACCGCATGCAGGCCCGGTCCGGTGTGCCGGCAGGCAGGCGCGGCCGCTTCACCGCGCTCCTGCGCACTTCGACGGTTTTCGCGCGGCTGGCCAGGAGAAACGACGATTCCGATGGTCCGGGAACCTGATGATGGCGGTGCCAAAGCTTGACGAAAGCCCCGGCGGCTGAAATCTAGGAAGACCTTACTCCTGTCAAAAGCGATTTGATGCACGTCATCACCACCCAGAAAGAACTCGAGACCGTTCTCGCCGCTTTCGAAAAGTCGGATTTCGTCACCGTCGACACCGAATTCATACGGGAAACGACGTTTTGGCCGATCCTGTGCCTCATACAGATGGCCGCACCCGGCGTGACGGCGCTGATCGATCCGCTGGCTCCCGATATCGACCTGAAGCCGTTCTTCAGGCTGATGGCCAATGAAGCGGTGGTCAAAGTCTTCCACGCCGCGCGGCAGGACATCGAAATCATCGTCCACCTCGGCGATCTGGTTCCGCATCCGGTGTTCGACACGCAAGTGGCGGCGATGGTCTGCGGCTTCGGCGACAGTGTTTCCTACGATCAGCTCGTGCAGCGCATCACCGGGGCGCGGCTCGACAAGTCGTCGCGCTTCACCGACTGGCGCCACCGGCCGCTTTCCGACAAGCAGCTCGACTACGCGCTGGCCGACGTCACG
Source organism: Mesorhizobium sp. M7A.F.Ca.MR.148.00.0.0 (assembly GCF_003997735.1). Taxonomy (NCBI): domain Bacteria; kingdom Pseudomonadati; phylum Pseudomonadota; class Alphaproteobacteria; order Hyphomicrobiales; family Phyllobacteriaceae; genus Mesorhizobium; species Mesorhizobium sp. M7A.F.Ca.MR.148.00.0.0. The sequence continues at coordinate 11,375 of NZ_RZTB01000036.1, forward strand.
CATCTCATCGAGGTCTATCAGCACCTCAGCGCCGAATTGGAGCGGGAAAACCGCGCCCATTGGCTCAACGAGGAGATGGAGGTGCTGACCTCACGCGAAACCTATGATCCGCATCCCGAGGACGCCTGGAAGCGGCTGAAGATGCGGCTGCGCAAACCGCAGGAACTGGCGATCGTGCAGGGCGTGGCGGCATGGCGCGAGCGCGAAGCGCGCGAACGCGACGTGCCGCGCGGCCGCGTACTCAAGGACGACGCGATCTACGAGGTGGCGCAGCAGGCGCCGCGCGACGCGGCAGCCCTCGGCAAGCTGCGCACGACGCCGAAGGGCTGGGAGCGCTCCTCGACGGCAACGGCGCTGCTTGGCGCGGTCAACACCGCGCTTGCCTTGCCCAAGGAAGAGATGCCGAAACTGCCAAAGAGTTTCCAGCCGCCCGAGGGCTCGAGCGCCGCGGCGGAACTGTTGAAGGTGCTGCTGCGGATCGTTGCCGAAAAGGAGGGCGTCGCTTCCAAGGTGCTGGCCTCCAGCGACGACATCGACCGTATCGCCGCCGAGGGCGAGGAAGCCGACGTACCGGCGCTGCAAGGCTGGCGGCGCGCGGTGTTCGGCGAGGCCGCGCTCAAGCTGGTCCGCGGCGAGATCGGCATCAAGTTCGACAAGCGCAAGATCGCGGTGTTCGACCTTTAGGCGAACGGACTTCCCTTCTCCCCTGTGGGAGAAGGCAGAAGCGCTCTGCTCAGACCGCGCCGAGCAGGTGCAGCGCGAACCAGATCCATCCCAGCAGGAGAATCACCGCACTGACGAAGAATGACCGGCTGCGCAGCAGCAGATTGTTGCTGGTCAGGTGAATCCAGGCATGGAAATAGCGGGACGCGACGAAAATCCACATCAGCGACAAGGTCAGATAGTTGACGCCGTTGGTCAGGTGCAGCGTCAGGCACAGCACGTAAAACAGCACCGGCAGTTCGAACTGGTTGGTGAGATTGGCGGCAACGGTGACGCTGGAGGCCGGTTCGGCCGAACGCACCTTGAACTGACCGGCCTTCGCCTCGCCTGACCTTATTGCGCCGTATCTGCGACGACCCAGGACGCAGTAGACGATGTAGATCAGCAGCACATGCGCGAGAACGGGCCAGAAGATCGTGGTCTGGTTCATCAAGTGCCCCCTGCCCGGTTGGGCTTCGCGTGCGGCATCAGGCCTGGCGTTTCTGGCCCGCCAGCCAGAAGGCCGCGATGACGATCACCGGTATGGCGAAAAGCGCGAATTTGGTGACGGTGAGCGCCGAGGCGAAAGACAGCGAGTCCGGGTTGGCCGACAGGAAATCGGACAGAAGCCGCGCCACCGCAAAGTTCTGAACGTAATGTGCAAGCGTGTAGGGAAGCACCAGGACCAACGCGAAAATCGACTGCAGCTGCGCCGGCAGCACGCGGAAAGCCTTCAATCGCCGGCCGGTGGCCAGGATGAGGCTGACCAGCGTGACCGACAGCAGCGCCGGGAACAACAGGTCGAAGGTCAGATAGTGCCAGACGAGAATGATCTCGCCGCCGCGCCGGCCGAGCGCTGTCAGCCAGGCCATGCCTTCGTCCGGCGTAAACCCTAAAATGCGCATGTCGAGTGACGGCAAGCCGCCGCTCAACTGGCGGAAATAGAAGAATTCCAGAGCCGTCATGGCGATGAAAACCACCGCCGACAGGAAACAGAGCGCGCCTGCGTGGCGAGACAGCCGCAGGATCGTTGCCGTCAGGTTCCGCCCGAGCCCGTACTGGTCAGGCTCCACCGGGATAGTTCGGGCTTTCGCGGGTAATCGTGACGTCATGGGCGTGGCTTTCACGAAGTCCGGCATTGGATATGCGCACGAAAGTGGCGCGCTCGCGGAAATCGGCAAGGTCGCGGCCACCAACATAACCCATAGCGGCTTTCAGGCCACCTGCAAGCTGGTGCAGCACGCCAGACACAGGTCCCTTGTAGGGAACCTGCCCCTCGATGCCTTCAGGGACCAATTTCAGCGTGTCGCGCACCTCGGCCTGGAAGTAGCGATCGGCGGAGCCGCGGGCCATGGCGCCGACCGAGCCCATGCCGCGATACGCCTTGAAGGAGCGGCCCTGGTGCAGATAGACCTCGCCGGGGCTTTCGTCGGTTCCGGCCAGCAGCGAGCCGATCATGGCGGCACTTGCGCCGGCGGCGAGCGCCTTGGCGAGATCGCCGGAATATTTGATACCGCCATCGGCGATAACCGAGACGCCGGATTTGTGCGCCGTCTCGACCGCCGACATGATCGCCGAGAGCTGCGGCACGCCGACGCCGGCGACGATGCGGGTGGTGCAGATGGAGCCCGGACCGATGCCGACCTTGACGGCGTCGGCACCGGCGTCGATCAGCGCCTGCGTGCCTGCGGCGGTGGCGACGTTGCCGGCCAGGATGCGAACCGAGTTGGAGAGTTTCTTAGCGCGCGTCACCGCGTCGAGCACGCGTTGCGAGTGGCCATGCGCGGTGTCGATCACCAGAAGGTCGACGCCGGCATCGATGAGACGTTCGGCGCGTTCATAGCCGTCATCGCCGACGCTGGTGGCCGCGGCGGCGCGCAAGCGGCCCTGTGCGTCCTTGCTGGCGTGCGGGTTGAGCTGCGACTTCTCGATGTCCTTGACGGTGATCAATCCGACGCAGTTGCCCTGCCTGTCGACGACAACCAGCTTTTCGATGCGGTGCTGATGCAGAAGCCGCTTGGCCTCGTCCTGGTCGACGTTCTCCTTGACCGTGATCAGGTTGTCACGGGTCATCAGCTCATGGACCTTCTGCGCCGGATCGGAGGCAAAGCGCACGTCGCGATTGGTCAGGATGCCGATCAGCCGCCCGACCTTGTGGCCGCCAGTGCCACCATTCTCGACCACCGGAATGCCCGAGATCGAATAGCTGCGCATCAGGCCCAGCGCGTCGGCGAGCGTCGCGTCGGGGCCGATGGTGACAGGATTGACCACCATGCCGGATTCGAATTTCTTGACCTGCCGCACCTGCTCGGCCTGTTCGGCCGGCGAGAAATTGCGGTGGATGACGCCAATGCCGCCGGCTTGGGCCATGGCGATGGCGAGCCTGGCCTCGGTGACGGTGTCCATCGCCGCCGAGAGGATCGGCACGTTGAGGTCGATGTCGCCGGCGATGCGGGTGCGGACATCGGTCTCGCCGGGCATGACCTCGGAATGGCCGGGCTGCAGCAGCACGTCGTCAAAGGTCAGCGCCAATGCGCCAGTGGACGTTTCGATGATTTTTGCCATGGCCAGTCCCTTGAATATAAAACGCGGTGGGGGAATACAAAAAAGCGCTGGACCGGAATGGACAGCGCCGACTCGTTTCTTCCCTTTCAGGATTGGCGCTGGCTGGTACCACGTCCAAGCGCCAATGAAAAGCCGATCGTCTCGGTGTTTCGCGTTCTATCCAGAAGACTCCCCCAAGAGAGCATTGAGCAGTGCGTGACGCGGCGATGCGAAAGGGCTGACGACAGTTACCCCACCCCATGTGAAGCCATCTTGCAGGTCTTCCGAAAGGAGCATCCGACAACCGGTTTGGGAAGCGGTGGACAGAATGACCGCGTCCCAAATGCTGAAGTGGTGGTCCGTAGCCAGATCAGCCGCCATCATCATTACGTCTTGCACTGTCGCGGCAACTGGAAACGCGTCGCGCCAACCCAGGAGGGCATCCCGGGCTTCCACAGGCGGTCTTCCGGCCTTGCGGACGAGAACGTTGTACAACTCGCCAAGGACCTGAACGGGAATAACTGCAGCCTCTTGCGGCAGGTTGCGCAGCAGTTCGAGAACGATATCGCGCTTCTCGGCACCGTTGACCCCTTCCGCGTAGGCAAGGACATTGGTGTCGAGCGCGACCTTCATCGCTCGTCCTCGTAGAGCTCGTCACGGGTCCAACGTCCGACATCCAAAACAGGCTGGCGTTCGAGGCGCGACAACAACGCTAAGCGCGAGCGGGAAGCCACACCCTGCTGTCGATCGGCGGGCACGATCCGCGCGACGGGTCGCCCATGACTGGTCACAACATAGCTTTGTCCTTCGCGAACACCGCGAAGGATGAGAGAAAATCTGCGGTTGGCATCGGCTGCCGAAACGGCTTCTTCCATGACAAAGTCCATATAGTAGTTACATACACTACACTAATGTGACACATCGCCATTCGCAAGCTATTCTTTGCTGCTTGGCCAGCGCCTGGAGACGGAACGAGAAGACCTTGGCCATCCCGGCAGTTCTGATTTAGGCACGGCGGCAGGCCAAGCGAACTGCCTGTCTCCCCGCAGTCGCACAAAAGTGACAGCAAATTAATGCGACATCAGAGCCGGCCCATGATAACCGCCCTGCATGTTGGCTTGCCTCCCGGTCAACCGTAAAAGAATCAAGTCGGACGCGTTTTGTGAACCGCACCATCCCGCTCATCCTGGCGGTCGCCCTTTTCATGGAAAACGTGGATTCGACTGTCATCGCGACATCGCTGCCGGCGATCGCCGTCGACATCCACACCAGCCCGATCGCACTCAAGCTGGCGTTGACTGCCTATCTCGTCTCGCTGGCGATCTTCATTCCGATTAGCGGCTGGATGGCCGACCGGTTCGGCGCCAAGAAAGTCTTTCGTGCCGCGATCGCGGTCTTCATCGTCGGCTCGATCGCTTGCGCGCTCTCCGGTTCGCTGCCGGCTTTCGTAGTGTCGCGCTTCCTGCAAGGCATTGGCGGCGCCATGATGACGCCGGTTGGGCGGCTGGTGCTGGTGCGCGCGACACCGAAAAGCGAACTCGTCGCGGCGATGTCCTGGCTGACCGTTCCGGCGCTGGTCGGGCCGCTGGTCGGACCGCCGGTCGGTGGCTTCATCACCACCTATTTCACCTGGCATTGGATTTTCCAGATCAATGTGCCGATCGGCGTGGTCGGCATCTGGCTGGCGACGCGTTTCCTGCCGGAGACCGAACCCGCGCAGACCCCGCCACTTGATTTCATCGGCTTCATGCTGAGCGGGCTGGCGGCATCCGGGGTGGTGTTTGGCCTGTCGGTGGTCAGCTTGCCCTATCTGCCGCCAATCGTCGGTGTCGCCATCGTAGCGGTCGGCCTGCTGTCGGGCGCGCTCTATCTCATGCATGCGCGCCACGCCAAAAACCCGCTGCTGGCGCTCGAACTGTTTCGCAACCAGGTGTTCCGCTCTTCCGTGCTTGGCGGCTCGCTGTTTCGCATCGGCATCGGTGCGGTGCCGTTCCTGCTGCCGCTGATGTTCCAGATCGGCTTTGGGCTGACGCCGTTCCAGTCCGGCATGATCACCTTCGTCTCTGCAATCGGCGCCATCGGCATGAAATTCGTCACCGCGCTGATCTTCCGCGTCGCCGGCTTTCGCCGCGTTCTGGTTGTCGGTTCGCTGGTCGCCGCCGCCTCGATCGCCATCAACGGCCTGTTCACACCCGACACACCCTATCTGCTGATGCTGGCCATGCTGCTCGTCGGCGGCTTCATCCGCTCGATGTTCTTCACCGGCGTCAATGCGCTCGCCTATGCCGAGGTTTCGGCTGAAGACACCAGCAAGGCGACGCCGATTACAGCCGTGTTCCAGCAGTTGTCGGTCGCGCTCGGCGTGGCGCTGGCGGGCGGAATCCTGGAAGTATCGACGTCAATCCATGGCGGCTCGCTGTCGCTGGACGACTTCCACATTGCCTTCTTCATCGTTGCAGCGGTCTCGGCGGCGGCATCGCTATCCTTCGTCCGGCTGGCACCCGATGCCGGCAACGCCATCTCCGGTCACGGCCGGCTGACAACACCCAAGACGCTGGAAACGGTGAGCCCACCCGGCAACTGATGGCAGCTACGCTTCGGCCTCGCCTTCTGGACGGCCCGATTCGCCCGACGGCGGACCGGCGGTGCCCTGTCAGTCGTCGGCGTCCCCCGGCCCTTCGCTATGGCTCCGGGCGCTCGAGGCCTTCGGAACGTCCACTGGACGTTCCGATCCGCCTGACGGCCGACCGGCCTCTCGCCCTTTAAAATCTTTGGCCAGCAAATAGAGCTCGACCGATTCATCCCGCGACGCCGGCGGCTTGACGTGATGGACGGAGCGGAAGTTCTTCTTGAGCATGGAGAGCAACTCGTTTTCGGCGCCGCCCTGGAAAGTCTTGGCGAGGAAATGCCCGCCCGGCTTCAGCACCGACAGCGCAAAATCGGCCGCCACCTCGCACAGATGCATGGTGCGGATGTGGTCGGTCCGCTTGTGCCCGGTGGTTGGCGCCGCCATGTCGGACAACACGATATCGGGATCGCCGCCCAGCGCCTCTGCCAGCTTCTGCGGCGCTGCCGGATCGAGGAAATCCATCAGCAGCACCGGGGCGCCTGGCACGGCGTCCATTTCCAGATAGTCGATGCCGATGACATGCGGCTTGTCGGCCGTCGATTTCGTCCGCGCGGCGGCGACCTGGCACCAGCCGCCGGGGGCGGCGCCGAGATCGATCACCTTCATGCCGGGTTTCAGGAGATGGTGCTTGTCGTCGATCTCGATCAGCTTGTAGGCCGCGCGCGAGCGATAGCCGTCAGCCTTGGAGCGCTGGACATAGGGATCGTTGATGTGGCGCTGCAGCCAGCGGCGCGACGATTCCTTCAGCCCGCTCTTCTTCTTGATCCGCGTCTTCAGCACACGAATGCTGGCTGATCCTGGTTTTTCCGGTTTCTTGGTCATTGCTTATTTCTTCGGTTCGGGCTCACGCTCTGCCACGCCCATCGTTGCGCCAGACGCCATCATCGGCCATCAGTTCGCTCAAAATACCTTCGCGCAGGCCACGATCGGCGACTCGCAGCCGCTCGGATGGCCACACGGCGCGGATCGCCTCGAGGATAGCACAGCCGGCCAGCACCAGATCGGCGCGATCGGCACCGATGCAAGGGTTGGCGCAGCGCTGCTGGAAATCCCAGCCAACCAGTCTTTCGACCATGCGATCGACGCTGTCGCGGTCCATCCACAGACCATCGACACGGCGGCGATCGTAGCGCTCGAGCTCAAGGTGAACGCCGGCCAGCGTCGTTACGGTTCCGGACGTGCCCAGCAGATGGAAATTCGGGCTGGCCTTGAGATGGCTCAGCCGGTCGCGGCCGTCGAAGCTGGCCAGCCGGCCGGCAACGTCGTCGACCATGGCGGCGAAGATCTCGCGCGTCACCGTGCGGCCGCCAAAGCGCTCGGCCAGCGAGACGACGCCGACCGGCAGCGACGTCCACGACACGATATGATTGGCCAGCCTCGGCGAACGGCGGCCGGCGAGATCGATGAGCGCGATTTCGGACGAGCCGCCGCCGATATCGAACAGGACGACGCCTTGGGTGTCGCGCTCGACCAGCGAGCCGCAGCCGGACACCGCCAGCCGCGCTTCGGTCTGGCGGTCGATGATCTCAAGCTTCAGGCCGGCCTCGCGTTCGACGCGGTCGATGAACTCGACGCCGTTTTCGGCCGTGCGGCAGGCCTCGGTGGCGATCAGCCGGGCTTTTCTGATCTTGCGGTTGCGCAATTTGTCGCCGCAGATTTTCAGCGCCTCGACCGCGCGGTCCATCGCCGGCTGGCCGAGCCGGCCATTGGCGGTGAGCCCCTCGCCCAGCCGGACGATGCGCGAAAAAGCGTCGATGACGCGGAACTGGCCATGCCGCGTCGGCACGGCCACCAGCAGCCGGCAATTGTTGGTGCCGAGGTCAAGCGCCGCAAACACCGGAAGCTCCTGGACCGGCGGCCGACGGGCGCCTTGTTCCGGCCGTGGCACCACAGCGGCGGGCGAGGCCACCGATTCCGACGGTCTGTGGGCCTCCGCCGGGGCACCGGTCTTGCCCGGCGCCGGCGATCGATTCTCCGCGGGACGCGCTTCGTCGCGCGCAAAAACCTTGCGCCCGCGCCTTCGCTTGCGCCGCTTCTTGGGCTTGCCTTTGTGGGGTGCGTCGCCCGCCTGCCCGTCTGCAGAGCGGAGCTCCGTCGGGCGGCGTTGCTGCCAGCTTCCGTTCCCCGGGCCAGCCGACCGCTGGGAAGCGCTGGACACGCCCACCTCCGGCGCGCCGGCGCCGGTGTCGTGGTCTTCCACTGTCGTTCCTTCCGGCGCCGCGCGAACCTATGATGGACGCAGCAGGCGCTTCAGTGTTTTAAGTTGCCGCCAGACTAACAGCGCCGCGCCCGATCACCAAGAGCCGCATGCCGAATTTTGCCGGCAGGCCGCTGACCGCCGTTCCGGGGCGGCCGCTCGCTGCGGCTAATCTTGCCGGCCGGCGCTGCGACAAGGGTTCGCGGTTGAATAGCCGGCTTCGATGAGGCATTTCTGAAATGAGCGGAAGAATCCGGCAAGCCGGCCTCCCACCAGCCACGAAAAGGAAGCGGACCCGCAACGCATGGCAGTCAGGCAATGAACTGGAGACGCTATTTCTGGCCGGTTGTCGGCATCGCCGCCGTGATATTCTCGCTGCTGCTGCTCTGGCACGAACTGCGCGGCGTTTCGCTCGACGATGTCTGGGACGGTATCACGGCCATTCCGACCCGGGGTTGGGTCCTTGCCGCGCTGAGTTCGATCATCGCCTATGCCTCGCTTGCCGGCTACGACCACATCGCGCTCCTGCATATCGGCAAGCGCGTGTCGTGGCTGTTCGTCACGCTGTGCTCCTTCACCACCTATGCGCTGTCGCACAACATTGGCGGTTCGGTGTTTTCCGGCGCCGTCATCCGCTACCGCGCCTATGGTACCAGGGGCCTGACCGGACAGGATGTCGGCGTGCTGGTGGCGGTCTGCTGGATCACCTTCGTGCTGTCGACGATTTTGGCCTCGGGCCTGGTTCTGGTGTTCGAGCCTGAGATACTCGACCGGTTTTCCGGCATCGCCCATCATGGCCTGTCGGAAGCGGCCGGCATCGCGATGCTGCTGCTCGTCGCCGCCTATGTCTTCGGCAGCTGGCTGCATCTGCGCCCGCTGAAGATCGCCAGCTTTCAGCTGCATTATCCGGCGCTGCCGATCGTCGCGCGGCAGTTGCTGATCGGCCCGATCGAACTGCTGGCCGCCGCCGCGATCATCTTCTTTGCCCTGCCCGCAGCCCACAATCCCGGCTACTTCGTCATACTGGGCGTCTTCCTCGTCTCCTTCTCGATCGCGCAGATCTCGCACGCGCCGGGCGGGCTCGGCGTGTTCGAGGTGGTGTTTCTCGCCGGCCTGTCGGACATGGATCCGGTCGGCGTGCTGGCGGCGCTGCTGGTGTTCCGGCTGTTCTACCTGATCATCCCGCTGATTCTTGGCCTGGGCATCGTGCTGTTCTTCGAACGCTCGCAGTTCAGCCGGACGGAGCCTTGAGGAGCGGGATTGGATCTGGAGGCCGCGCGCCGGCATCTGAAGTGCGGCGTCTGAAATCACCTGACGAAACGTGCCATTGAACCGCAGAGCAGGCTTGACTATTTTCCGCTGGCGGCTACAAGGCAGCGCTCACAGCGGCTTGCCCGCTCGGCCCGCACGGTTCATGACCGCGCCTGCTGGGGAATAGGTTAACGGTAGACCCACGGACTCTGACTCCGTTAGTCCTGGTTCGAATCCAGGTTCCCCAGCCAGACATTTCTCAAGTATCTACCTGTGCGGAACTTCCCGACGCCGGCGACGTTCGGTCGTACGGCTTTCTTGACCGGTTTTCATCTGCAGTGGTCGTTCTGTTATCGTGCTGCTGTTCACCCACGCAGCCCGTGATCTTCAAAGCTCACCTATGTATCATCGGATATGTCACCGACTGCGCCGAGGCGCCCCACCCGAGGACAATATTCCTACAGCAGCCGTTCCCTGTAAAGGCTCAAACGGCGAAAGTTCGCTTGGTCCCAAGGCAACTTCGTCGACTATGTCGGGCGTTGCGGCGTTCTAGCCGCGCTCCATCGCCACTTTGTGCGCAGCATATTCTGGGAACTCGGTCTCGGCCCACGCACTCAGCGGCTTCACCAGAATGAGCGCATCATCGGCATAGCCGTTGCGGCTGTAGAACTTGTGTGTGCGCTCCTTGCCGAGAACCATCGAGATGCGGGTGATGTCGCAGCCGACACGCGCTGCTTCCTCCTCGATCCACGCCATCAGTTTGGCACCGATGCCAGCACTGCGCATCTGGGCATCGACAACCACATGGTCGGCCTCCGCCCACTTTCCTGCCCATAGCTGTACCCCTATCCAGAAGCCCGACATGCCGACCATCCTTTCACCGATGAAGGCGGCAACGCAGCGATAGTTGCCTTGGGCGATCATTGCGGCCAGCCGCTCACGAAACAGGCTCTCCGGCATGGACCCGGTTTGCTCATAGAGCGGGTAGATGGCCGCTATCTCTTCGAGGCCCACCAGTTCGCGAATGACGATGTCCATTCAAAGCCCTCCCCTTGCGCCCGGCGTCACGCCACCGTCGACACCGTATCATCGCCGCTTTGGACGCATCCCACATTATTTCTCCTCCCGGTAATGCAGCAGCTTCGCATGACGAAGCACGGAAGGGACGCTGACGGCATTCCAACTTGCCCCGAACAAACCAAAAGCCCGCGACCAGGAAGTGGCAGCGGGCAGGGTCTAGAGTGCTTGGAACCTGCTTAGGAAAGCAAAAAGCCCACCGAACCGAGCCGGCGGGCCTCCCGTTATGTCGAGATCGGCTCAGTCCGACGTAGCAGGACCCGACTCGACGACTTGCGCCGTGATTGAGGAAAGGATTCCTCGCTTCGTCAGGACAGGCTTTTCATAGATTTTTTTCATAGATGCTCCTCGCATTTCCACTCGCCGAAGGTGCTTTGGGGGGATCAAGTTGTCAAGCTGATGCTAAAAGCCGCCAAAAGGACAGGAAGTTGGCAAACTCGCCGGGCGAAGACCCCAACGCCCTCGAAGCCCGTCGAGCCTACTACCTAATCGGGTACGCGATCAGGACCGGGGTTCACCCAGCAACAGGTCCGGTGCAAGAGCAATGCCAGCAACCCTGTGCTGAAATGGGACGGGCGGCAAATGACCGCGAAGCTTGGCGCCAGCGCGCGCTTTCCTGGCGGCCAGCCTGCCGCTCCTCCTGGTGCCCGCTGTGGGCAGCCGCATGCATTGATGGGCCATGCTGCGGGCAAGATCTTCCTGCCTCTCAACCCATCGGCCGATTGCCAGCTTCCGACCGTTGGACAGGTGCCCGCGGGGAATGGCTCGAGTGTCGACCGGCTCGGGATCTGGCTGGTCCAGGTTCGATGGTGAGATCAGCGAGAGGCGCAGTGCACCTCCACCTGCTTATCTGCCGGCAGCTTGTTGAACTGGCGCACCGTCACCCCGCAACCGATGCCCAGGGCAGCGGTGTGGCGTTCCTCACACGCAGGCGCCTCACTTGCAGCGGAATGTGCTTTAACGCGGGAAGCCCGCGCCTCTGGTAACCTGCCGGCTCTTCTTCCTTGCCGCTTCCTCGCCGCCCAGATGGTTCATGCGGGCCTCCCGGATTCCTAGCCTCTTCGATCTGGCGCCTGGGAGCGGAACATGGTCCTTTAATTAAATTAGCATAGACGCATAAAAAGGCTTATAATTCGGACAGCCGGCACTGCCCCTCCAAGCCGGTTAGGCTCGGCGCCAGTCCCCCTCGATACCCCCCGACGCCGGGCCGCTGCTCCTAAGCCGCTGGTCAGGACGAGCGCGCGGGCGAAACGGGCGCCATCGGTGTCTATGCGACGGAAGCATATAAGGCGAGATTGCCTGGTCGTTGCGTCGGCCTTAGTGAAGCTTCATGAAAGGCTCCTCCACGAGGCCGCGTGATGACCACTGACAGCCAGTACATTCTCGAACGCATCAGCCAAGGCTGCGTGACGCTCTCCGATGGCGAGTTCGTCATCGACAGGCTGGTCAAGTATTTCGGCAATGGCAGGATCCGCTGGCATGTCGAATTCCGTGGGCATCGCATCGAGCTGACGACAGGCCAGCTTAAGAAGCAGCCGACCTTCCGCAGGAAGATATTCGAACAGGCTGGGGTGCTGCCGCCCCAGCGTGCCGGGACCGACTACAGGCGATGGGCACTCGATCTGAGGAAGAATGCGGTCGAGCTTCCGTGGCGGGATAGGCCGGTGGACGCCGGCTTCGCCATCGACAGGCTCGCCAGCCACGGCGACGGGCGCTGGACGGTCGAATACCAGGGCAAGGCCATCAAATTCACGACAACGAAACTCCGCAGGCAGGTGAGTTTCCGCAAACGCATGCTGGCCAAGGCCAAGGTGTTGCCGCCCGAGTTGGCCCCGGCCGCCTATCGCAAGTGGATGGACTGGCTCATCCAAAACGCCACCGAGGCTGCTCCGCAGGCCGGCGATGCCCTGATGACGGAGAAAAGCTGGCTGGACGACCTGCCTGAGCTAGCCGGCTGGCAAGATGAAACACCGTCCCGAGAGACCAGCTAAAAGCGGCGACAGTATCCAAATGCAAGCAGCGATGGCACTCGTTGCGTTTGCCATGCCCGCCAGTTTCGGCACACATTGATGGCGAAGGAGTCTGACCAGAGCTGGCTCGCTGGCAATCAGAATTGAAATGAGACGACATGGACCGCTTCGACCTCGGCACCTACCGCCGTCCCATCTCCACTCGTTCTTCAGAAACCCAGCGTTGGTTCGATGTTGGCCTCAACTGGTGCTACGGCTTCAACCATGAGGAAGGCATCAAGTGTTTTGAGAAGGCGCTCGAAACAGACCCTGAATGTCCGATGGTGCATTGGGGCATCGCCTATGCCGCCGGACCTTTCTACAATCTGACCTGGAAGGAGCACGGCGACGCCGAGGCCGACAGCGCGACAAGGCGCTGCTTCGAGCATGTCCAGCTTGCGCGGGCCGATGCGGCTGCCGCCAGTGTGGTCGAGAAGCGGCTGATCGAAGCGCTGGCCGCCCGCTTTCAGAAGCCGCACCGGGTGAGCCCGGAGGAATTCGAACGGTGGGATGACAGCTATGCCGCCGCGATGCGGCTTGTGTATCGGGACTTTCCCGACGACCATGATGTGATGGCACTGCTGGTCGAAGCGCTGATGATGCGCACGGTGCGGCGGCTGTGGAACCTCAAGACCGGCGCGCCGGCGCCGAATTCCGATGTCGTCGAAGCGCTCGACGTCTGCGAGCGGTCGATCCGGCTTGCCGATGAGGCCGGCGCAGCACAACATCCGGCGATCGTCCACCTGCACATCCATCTCCTGGAAATGTCCACCATGCCGGAACGCGGCATGCGGTCAGCGGATCTGCTCGGCGAAATGTGCCCCGATGCCGGGCACATGAACCACATGCCGGGGCACATCTATGTGCTGTGCGGCGAGTATGAGAAAGCCAAACGCGCCAGCGAAAAGGCAGTGCGCGCCAACGACCTCTATCTCGCCTATGCCGACGAGCCGACCTACTATTTGCTCGGCTGCTGCCACGATCTGCATCTGATGATGTTCACCTGCATGTTGTCGGGCCAGTACCAGCCTGCACTGTGGGCCGCCGACAGAGTGCGCAGCCTGGTCGCGCGCGACGTGGTCGCCATCCCCGGCCGGCCAAAGCTCACGCAGACGGTGGAAGGCTACCATGCGATGAAATCGCATGTGCAAGTGCGCTTCGGCCGCTGGCAGGAGATCATCGAGGAACCGGCGACCGACGAGCCAAGCCTCTATGTGCTGACGGCGGCCATCCAGCACTACGCCAAGGGTGTCGCCCATGCGACGCTCAGGCAATTTGCTGAAGCCGAGCGCGAGCGCGAAGCGTTCCATCGGCATCTGAAAGGCATTGCGCCCGAGCGGCGCTTCCTCAGCAACCCGGCGCAGGCTTCGCTGGCTGTCGGTGTCGCTCTGCTCGACGGCGAGCTGGCGTACCACCGGGGCGGGCATGAGGAGGCGTATGGCCATTTGCGGCATGCGGTCGAGCTTGACGACAATTTGTCCTACACCGAGCCGTGGGCCTGGATGCACCCGCCGCGCCATGCGCTGGCAGCGCTGCTTCTCGACCAGGGCCACGCGAAGGAAGCCGAGCAGGTCTATCGCGACGATTTGGGCCTGAGCGGCACGGTGCAGCGCTGCGCCCAGCACCCGAACAATGTCTGGGCACTGCACGGGCTGGTGGAATGCCTGAAACAGCGCGGCGAGACTGATGAATTGCCGATATTGCAGACAAGCCTTGCCGCAGCGCTGGCCAGGGCGGATGTGCCGATCACCTCGTCCTGCCTGTGCAGGACGAGCGCGCAGCAAGGCTGCTGTCACTGACGCGAAGTCAGCCTGCCGCCACTGTTGCGGCCGATCGGCTCGCCAAACAAATTGTCGGCCGATCATCGTTGGCGGTGAAACCCTCGCCGCCCGGTCGTGTCACCTGCCGATCAGCCCAGGCTCCACGCTTTGTCTCGTATCACGCCTCCCTCGATCAGCACCGAGCAGTCTATCTCATCGTGAAGTTGGGCGTTTGGGTCGGACGAAAGCCAGGAAGCATAGGACCGAAGCTGCTTGAGCCTGGCTGTTTTCTCAAGCCGGGCCTGGCGCTCATCCTCGGCTGCCGGTCTTCTGTCCTTCTGGGCAGGAAATTGCATGCTGGCTCTCCTCGGTCACCGAGCTGCGCTTCGACTTGAAGCCAACACATGCGCTGGCGAGAGTCGCCATCCATCTGGATGATGGCGGACCCTTATCAACAATGCACCCGCGCCACCGCCGGGTGCTCCCTGGTCCGGGTTCGCTGCGGCGCATCGGCACTCGGCAGTCGGACGCAGCCAGGGGAATGGAACCAGATCGGCCATGCGACGTCATAGAAGCAGGTGCTCATACAGGAGTGTGACCTCCATGATCAGGCTCGTTCTTGCCGCTGCCGCCATGCTCGTCATGGCATGGGATGCAACGGCGGCGGCAAAACTGGACGCGGCCACTGTCAACAACGCCCAATTTGACGGCAGCGAAGCGAAAGGCGTCAGTGCGACCGTTCTGAAGGCGCAAATCCTCCTGGATCGTGCACGCTTCTCGCCAGGCCTGATCGATGGCCGCCAAGCGGAGAACTTCAGCCGGGCAGTCAGTGCGTTTCAAGCGGCCAACGGACTGCCTGCCGACGGCAAGCTTACCCGCGAGACATGGGACAAGCTGGTCGCGAGCTCCTCGCGCCCCGCGCTTGAGACCTACGAGTTGACGCGCAAGGATGTGCGGGGACCGTTCACCAGGCGAATTCCGACGCGCATGGAGAGGATGGCCCGCCTGCCCCGGCTCGCCTATCACAATGCCCTGGAAAAGATGGCGGAGCGCTTCCACAGCAGCGAGGAACTGCTTGAACGGCTCAATCCCGGCATCGGCTTCAGGAGAGCGGGGCAAAAACTGCTGGTGCCAGCTGTAACCCGAGGTGATCCGCCGCAAGACATTGGGAACGTCGAGGTCGACAAGAGCGCTCGCCAGGTTCGCGTGCTCGACCCTTCCGGCAAAGTGCTTGCGACGTACCCCGCCTCGATCGGGAGCCAGGAGAAGCCCGCGCCGAGTGGCGAGGCAGAGGTCAAACGCGTGGTGCGCCACCCAACCTATCACTACGATCCCGAGTTTGCCTTCAAGGGAGTGAAGACGAAGCGCCCCTTCACGATCGCTGCCGGGCCAAACAATCCGGTGGGATCGGTCTGGATCGATTTGTCCATCGATAGTTATGGCATTCACGGGACTCCGGACCCAGGCAAGATCGGAAAGACCTTCTCGCATGGTTGCATCAGGCTGACCAACTGGGATGCCGAAGACCTCGCCTCCGAAGTGCAAAGAGGCACAAAGGTCGTCTTCAGGGAGGAAGCGGCAGGATCGGTCGAACAAGGATCGCAGTAGGTAGGCGCCACGGGCTAACTTTCGACCGTGTGACTGGCGTCACCGAAGGCGTAGGGCGGCGCCCCTACCCCAGCCACTTCTCGTAGTCGGACACCAGCAGATGGACCGGGGCAACGTCTTCGTCGATGTTGGAAAAACGCCCGATCGGTTCGCGAAACACATTGTCGGTGAGATCGTCATTGACGGTCGAGACCTCGCCGATCAGCACGTCCTTGCCCTCGGCCCAGAAGGCATGCCAGACGCCGGGCAGCAGCGTGACGCTCTGGCCCGGGTCGAGCTTCAGGAGCCCGCCCGCGGGCAGCCTGTGGATGGTTCCGTCGACCGGCACCGAAACCTCGGCCTTGGGATCGATGCCGCCGTCGCGGTCATGCATGAACAGTTCCAGCACCAGCTTGCCGCCGCCACGGTTGATGATGTCCTCGGCCTTGATGTTGTGGCGGTGCATCGGCGACAGCTGGTCCTTGCGCGAGATCATGATCTTCTCGGCATAGAGCATGCCCATGCCCTTCTTCATGTCCTCGTAGCGGCCGTTGCGAACGGTGAACAGGAACAGGCCGAGTTCCCTGAATTTCTCCTGTCCGTAATCGGTGATGTCCCAGCCGAGCCGCGAGGTGAACACCGCCGACGAGTCGACCTGACGCGCCTTCGCCTCCTGCGGCGACCAATAGGCGAAGGGCGGCATGATGTAGCCGAACGAGCGGATGAAAGCGTCGGCTTCGCGGATGATGTCGTTGATGGCGGAGCGCTTCATGATCATGATCCCTTCGTATCGATTTGTCTGGCAAATCGCATAGCCGAACGCCGATGCGGTGTCGATCCATCTCGCCGTCCTGTCCGGCGTTGCGCAGGGCGTATGGACCACAGGTCCGCTTGTCTGGCCGCGTGACATCACGGATTTTCAGGGCCATAAAACCCGCGGATTCCTCATGGGGTGAAAGATGATGCCGACCGTCCACGATCTCGATACGCCATCCATCCTGATCGACGCCGCGCGCGCGGAAGCCAACATTGCCCGCGCCCAGGCGCATGCCGACAAGAACGGGCTGAAGCTCCGGCCGCATATCAAGACGCACAAATTGCCCTACTGGGCGAAGAAGCAGATAGCGGCCGGCGCCGTCGGCATCACCTGCCAGAAGATCGGCGAGGCCGAGGTGATGGCCGATGCCGGGCTGACCGATATTTTTCTCCCCTACAACATCCTTGGGCGCGCCAAGCTGGAACGCCTTCTGGCGCTGCACGGGCGCGTCACCCTGTCGGTGACAGCGGACAGCATGGAGACGCTCGAAGGGCTGGCAACCACCTTCACCGATGCCGGCCATCGACTGCCGGTGCTGGTCGAATGCGACACCGGCATGGGACGCTGCGGCGTGCAGTCGGCTGATGAAGCGGTTGCGCTGGCAAGACAGATCGACAGAGCCGGTGGCCTCGCCTTTGGAGGGCTGATGACTTACCCGGCCGCCGGGCGGGCAGCGGCGGCCGAAGCCTGGCTCGCCGGGGCCAAGCAGGCACTGGCCGCGTCGGGCCTCGCCTGCGAACGCATCTCCAGCGGCGGCACGCCGGATATGTGGCGCTCCAGCGATACATCTGTTGTCACCGAGTATCGTCCAGGCACCTATATCTATCTCGACCGCTATCAAGTCGCCAAAGGCGTCGGCGGCCTCGACGACTGCGCACTGACGGTGCTGTCGACGGTGGTCAGCCATCCCACAGCGACGCGCGCTATCCTCGATGCCGGGAGCAAGGCGCTGTCCAGCGACACGCTGGGTCTCGCCGATTTCGGCGAGTTGCTCGGCGTGTCGGGAGCGCGGGTGACGGGGCTGAGCGAGGAGCACGGCACCGTCACGCTTTCGGGCGACGGCAAGCTGCGCATCGGCGAGCGCGTGCGTGTCGTGCCCGACCATTGCTGCGTCGTCACCAATTTGTTCAACGAGGTCAATCTGGTCGACGGCGACAAGGTGCTGGAAACGCTGCCGGTGGCGGCGCGCGGAAGGATGGGGTGAACTAAGCAGCGCCTTCCCTTCTCCCCCTGTGGGAGAAGGTGGATCGGCGCGCAGCGCCGAGA
>NZ_RZTB01000036.1:29222-49513 GCF_003997735.1 Mesorhizobium sp. M7A.F.Ca.MR.148.00.0.0
TGAGACGTTGGCGTTCCCGGGAACACCCCTCATCCTCGGCCTTCGGCGACACCTTCTCCCACAAGGGGAGAAGGGGGAGAGCGCTCGGCCTGCCGAGCCGCGACCCGCCTCATGGCAATCACCCGGCGGCGGCGGATTTCGGTGCGCATCGCCATCAGGTGCAGCGCGAAGAACAGCACGGTAAAGCCGAGCGCCATCACCAGCAGCGGCCATAGCAGGCTGGGGTCGATGGTGGAGCCGCCCATGCGGAACACCGAGGCCGGCTGATGCAGCGTGTTCCACCAGTCGACCGAGAACTTGATGATCGGGACGTTGATGAAGCCTACCAGCGTGATGATGGCCGCGGCCCAGGCGGCGCGGCTGGCATCGTCGAGCGCGCGGGTCAGCGCGATGATGCCGAGATACATCAGGAGCAGCACGAACACCGAGGTCAGCCGAGCATCCCAGACCCACCAGGTGCCCCACATCGGCTTGCCCCAGATCGAACCGGTGATCAGCGCCAGCGCGGTGAAGACGGCGCCGATGGGTGCGGCTGATTTCAGCGCGACATCGGCCAACGGATGCCGCCAGACGAGCGTGCCGAGCGCCGAGACCGCCATCAGCGTGTAGCACATCATGGCGAGCCAGGCGAAAGGCACGTGGATATACATGATGCGGACGGTGATGCCCTGCTGGAAATCCTCAGGCGCGGCGAAGCTCATATAGAGCCCCACGGCGAGGATGAGTGTGGCGATCGTGGCCAGCCATGGCACGACCTTGTCCGCCAGCCCGACGAAGCGCGTCGGGTTGGCGAGGTCCATCCAGCCGGTCAGGCGTGAAGTCGTATCGCTCATGCGGTTCTACATAAACCGCCGCGGCGTTCGGGGCAATCGAGCGGTGGTGTCGCAGACGCAATTGGGGCGGCCGTGCCTGTACTCTCACCCGGACCTATGGTCCGACCTGCCACAAGAGGAGGTCGGAGAAAGAAGCTCAGGCGGCTGCTTCCTGCTGTTGCTGTACGGTGCGGCTGAGGCGGCGAACCTCCTCGTCGTTGAGCAGGCCGCCGGCGCGCAGCAGGCTGGCGAAGCGGCCATTGCGCAGCGACAGCTCGGTGAAGCCGCCCATCTCGACCACCCTGCCCTTGTCCATGAACACGACCAGATCGGCGTCGCGAACGGTGGTCAGGCGGTGGGCGATGATGAAGGTCGTGCGGTCGCGGCGCAGCTCGTCGATCGCTTCCTTGACGCGGTCCTCGGTCTCGACGTCGAGCGCGCTGGTCGCCTCGTCGAGCACCAGGATCGGTGCGTCCTTCAGCACGGCGCGGGCAATGGCGATGCGCTGACGCTCGCCGCCCGAGAGCTGACCGCCACGTTCGCCAACCACCGTGTCGTAGCCATTGCTCTTGGACAGGATGAAGTCCTGTGCGGCAGCCGCATTGGCGGCGGCATGGATCTCGTCATTGCTTGCATCGGCGCGGCCAACACGGATGTTGTCCTCGATCGAGCGGTTGAGCAGCCCGGCATCCTGGAACACGGTGGCAATCGAATGGCGCACCGACTTGCGGGTCACGGTGCGGGTGTCGATACCGTCGATCAGGATACGGCCATGAGACGGCGAGAAGACACGCTGCAGCAGGTTGATGAGCGTGGTCTTGCCGGCGCCCGTCGGGCCCACGATGGCGACGGTCTGGCCCGCCTGCACCTCGAAGGACACGTCGTCGATGCCTTGGCCGGAATTGGCGAATTCGAAGCCGACATTCTCGAAGCGGACATGGCCGGTGACGTTGGCAAGATCGCGCAGGCCGTCCGGCTCAGCGGCATCAGCCGCGGAGTCCTCGAGATGGTAGAAATCCTCGAGCTTGGCACGGGCCTCGGAAATCTGGTTGGCGAAAGCCGACATCTGGTCGAGGCGTGCGATCAGCATCGTGGCAAAACCGGTGAAGGCAATGACGTCGCCGACACCCAACTGACCACGAGTGACGAGATAGGAGCCGATCGACAACACGATCAGCATCGAGATGGCCGATGACAGACGGTGTAAGGCATTGGCCAGCGCCCACCAGTCGAGGACAGGGTTCTGCGCGTCGAGCAGGTTCTTGGCGTAGCGGCGCAGCGTATCGGCCTCGTGGCCGCGGCGATTGTAGCTCTGCAGCACCGCAACGTTGCTGACCGAGTCGGTCACATGCGCGAACACCTTGTGGTAGTGGCGCTCGACCGCGGCCTGGCCCGCCTTGGTGCGGCGCATGACCATCCGGCCGATGCCGACATAGAGCAGTCCGAGGCCAAGCAGGACCAGCGACATGCGCAGGTCCATGCTGATCGCGGTCGGGACCAGCAGTACGAGGGCGACAGCCGTGGACAGATGCTGGCGCATGAATTCGAGCCAAAGGCTGAACAGGGTTTCGACGGCGCGCAGCATCGTGTGGAGAGCATTGGAGGTGCCGTGCTGATGGTGCCAGGCGAGCGGCATGGTGATCACGCGCTCGAAGGACTCGCAAAGCACTTCGCTGCGCCGAGCATGGGCAAAACGGTCAGCGCCGCGCGCCACCATGACGAAAGCAACGATGTTGAAGGCGCCGAGACCGGCCCACATGACCAGCGTAGTGAAGACAGAGCCACGCTCGGAGATGGCGCCGATGACGCGACCGAACATAATCGGCTCGAGAAGCGCTACGATAGCGAGAGCCACGTTGGCCGAACAGATCAACGCAACGCGTTTCCTGTCCGCGGCCAGATAACCGAGAGCTCGCCAGTAGATTTGCAGAAGGGTCACCCCAGTTACTCCGCCACGCTGTTTATTGTGCACTGCATCATTTTTATTCGTACCGGTTGATACGTCGCAAAACAATGGCCGTGTACCCCTTCAGTTCCCTTAGAGCGAACAAAAGATGGCGACGTTCCGAAATCTGCCGTGATCACCTAACGGTTTGAGAAGACAGGTAAAATGTCAGGCATGCGGCGAAATCATGGCAGTTGGCACGTGCTGCCACAATTTTAGTCAGCAACAATGTCGGACGGATGACTAAGCCGAAATCGCCTTCAATGAAGTATAGAACGAAACAAAGCTGCATGACGCCCCTCCAGGCGAAGGAAGGGCCAACTCTCACTGCTCGTGGCGCCCCCTATCGGACGCCCTAAGCCTTTGATTTCATGCACTCCTCGGTGGCATGTCCTTCAATCGGCAGGCGGCAACGCCAGGCGGGACGGTGCCTCTCATCCCGCCGTGGCGGCAAAAGTCGCGCCCCGGATCCCAGGCCCGAGCGCATAGTTTTTGAGCAACATGCATCAAGCCGGGATCCGGATGACCACCTCGGCAACTTCGCCGTCCTTCAGTTCGACTGCCGAACCCTTGGCCTTTGTCCCATTCACCTCCAGCGACACCGCCTTGGCCCTATTGTCGCGGATGACGCGAACCTTGAGTTCCGCCCCCAGCATTTTGAGATTTGCCGAGTAGCCGTCCCAGTGGCTCGGCAGCTTCGGCTTGAACTGGACACGCTTGCCGCGCCGCTCGATGCCCAGGATGCCTTCGACAGCAGCCCTGTAGAGCCAGCCGGCAGAGCCGGTGTACCAGGTCCAGCCGCCACGGCCGCCCTTGCCGTTGCCGGCAGTGTCGTCCCCGGCATAGATATCGGCCGCCACGACATAGGGCTCGACACGATAGTGCTCGGCCGTGGCCTCGTCGGTCGCATGGTTGACGGGGTTCAGCATCGAGAAACAGCGATAGGCCTCGTCGACCTGCCCCATCTCGGCAAGCGCGATGACGAACCATGTGGCGGCATGGGTGTACTGGCCGCCATTCTCGCGCACACCGGGCGGATAGCTCTTGATGTAACCCGGGTCCTTCTCCGTCTTCGAGAAGGGCGGCGTGAACAGTTTGACGATCTTCAGCTTGTCGTCCACAAGCAGCTTCGTTGCCTGCTCCATCGCGGTGGTCGACCGTGCCGGATCGCCCTCTCCCGAAAGCACGCTCCAGGACTGGGCGATCGAGTCGATCTTGCACTCCTGCGAGTTGCGGGACCCCAAAGGGGTGCCGTCGTCGAAACTGCCGCGCCGGTACCATGCGCCGTCCCATGCGGTGCTCTCAAGCGCCCGCTTCAGAACATCGGCATGCTTTGCCCAGGCCTGTGCTCGCTTGGCGTCGCCCTCGGCCTTGGCGACGGGGGCGAAATCACCAAGCGTCTTCAGCAGGAACCAGCCGAGCCAGACGCTCTCGCCCTTGCCGTGCTCGCCGACGCGGTTCATGCCGTCGTTCCAGTCGCCGCCGAGGATCAGCGGCAGGCCCGCGGGGCTGCTGCGCTTGATGGCGAGATCGAGCGCACGCGCGCAATGGTCGTAGAGCGACGCCGTCTTCTTCGAGATTTCCGGGGTGAAGAAGGCATCGTGTTCGCCATCGCCCAGCGGCTGTCCATCGATGAACGCCAATTGCTCCTTGAGGATGGTGGCATCGCCGGTGACCAGCAAATAGCGCGCCGTGGCGTGGGCAAGCCAGACCACGTCATCGGAGATCAGCGTGCGTACGCCAGCACCCGTGCGCGGCAGCCACCAGTGCTGCACGTCGCCTTCGGGGAACTGCCGCCGTGCCGCATTGAGTATCTGGTCGCGCGCCAGTTGCGGGTCATGCGCCAGCAGCGCCAGCGTATCCTGCAACTGGTCGCGGAATCCGAAGGCACCGCTGGCCTGATAGAAGGCGGAGCGGGCACGGATGCGGCAGGCCAGGCTCTGATAGGGCAGCCAGTGATTGACCATGGCGTCGAGCGCCTTGTCAGGCGTCTCGACCTGGATGGTGTCGAGGAAGCCGCGCCATTCGCGCTCATTGTCGGCCAGCCGCTGGTCGAAGTCCTTGACCTTATGCTCCTGCACCAGCGCGCTCGCCTCCTCGGCGGAGTCGGCGTCGCCGAGCAGCCAGAGCAGCGTCACGTCGCCGCCAGCCGGAATCTCGACGTCGCGGGCAATCGCCGCGCATGGATCGTCGCCGGCCTCGACACGGCCAGACAGCGCTGCACCACTCAGCACCGCCTGCGGCAGCTCGCTGGAGCCATGCCGGCCCAGGAACTCCGTCCGGTCTGTCGTCACCGAATGAACGCCGCCGTCAGCCGCGAGGAATGCAACGCGCTCGCCGAAATCCAGCCCGTAGGGGTTTTGTGCCAGCAGCGCCCCGCTGGCGGCATCCCGCGACGGGACGATGGTTGCCGCCGTGCGCGACCGGTGCCCGCCGAGCACCCATTCGGCATAGGCATAGACACGCAGCCGCGCCGGCACCGAGCCGGAATTCTGGATGCGCAGCCGCGAGATCTTCAGCGGATCGACCGGATCGACGACATGGGTGAGATCCATCGACAATGGTCCGCGCCTCGAGCGGAAGGTCGAGAACCCCTGGCCATGCCAGGCCTCGTAGGTCATCGAGGGATCGCGCACCATGGCGGCGAGCGGCGAGAATGCCTTGCCGCTGGCCTGATCGTAGATATAGAGGCCCTCGCCCGGCCGGTTCGAGACCGGATCATTCGACCACGGCGTCAACTGGTAGTCGCGGCTGTTTCGGCTCCAGGTGAAGGCAGCGCCCTCGGCGGAGGTATGGAAGCCGAACGAGGCGTTGGAGACGACGTTGATCCACGGCTGCGGCGTCGTGCGCCGGCCGGCCAGGCGCACGACATAGTGCCGCCCGTCGCCGTCGAAACCGCCAAAGCCGTTCCACTGGCTGAGACCGCTTCCATCGGCGCTGACATTGGCCACTGCCTGCGAGGCAGGAGTATGCGTCGTGGGTGTCGGCGACGGCAATTCACGCGGAATTGGCAATGCTGCCAGAGCGTCGCGCGCCTGCAGAGCCGCGGCCTCGGCGCGCTCGATCTGGTCGAAGATGGTGCCGTTGCGCGTGTGCAGGACCACCCGGGCGACAGCGAGCAGCGTCTTGTAGGTGGTTTCGTCCATGAGATCGCGGCGCACCGCGAATATGTGCTGGCGAGGTCCGAGCTCCTTGCCGCGCAGGCGGCTGTTTTCGCACAGCGTCTCGACCGCCCGCTGCAGGTCCTGGACATAGGAGGACGCCTGCTCGTTGACGACGACGAAGTCGATCATCATGCCGCGGGTGCGCATATATTCCTGGAAACGCAGCGCCTGGGCAACGATTTCGAGATCGGCGACATCGCCGATCCTGACCAGGAAGATCGGGAAATCGCCGGAAATGCTTGTCGGCCAAAGGCTCGACTGCTTGCCCAGCCCCGAGGCGATAGATTCAGCGGGAAGACGCAGGAACGGATCCGGATAGATCAGATAGCGCGCCAGCTTCTGCACATTGGCGGCATCGGTCAGGCTAAGGCCCATATGGCGGGTCTGCACCTGGCTGCGCGTCCAGGCAAGCATGGCCTGGCGGGCAAAGCTCTCCGGATGGTCGAGGCGGGCGATGGCTTCGTCCAGTTCGGCACGGCCGGCGCCGACGACTGTCCAGAAGGTCAGCGATATCTTCTTGTTGGCCGGCACGCGCACCTGGCGGCGCAGCGAGGCGACGGGATCGAGCGTAAAGCCTGAATGGCCGCCCAGCCTGGCGCCCGGGTCGAAAGCGGCCGCATCGACGATGGTACGGCCACGGCCGATGAAGGCGCGCCTGTCGGTCTCGGCCTCGGCATCGCGCGCCGATCCGGACGGATCGGTGACGAAATGCACCATGGCGATATCGGGCTCACTGGTCTCGCGCTTGCGCCGCGTGGCGAAGATCGCCGCGTTGTTGGCAGAGATTTCGGTTTCCACGAACATCTTCGAGAAGGCCGGATGCGCGTTGTCGGACGCCTCCAGGCCGAGCACCAGTTCGGCAAAGGAGGTCACTTCGATGTGACGGTCGGACGGACCGTCATTGTAGAGCGTGACCCGACGGCCCTCGCCATTGCCTTCCGAGATGACAATGCATTCGACCTCGGAGCGCAACGTGCCCACGGATTTGACGAAGCTCGCCTTGTCGTCGGAGAACAAGGTCTGCGCCTTTTCCTCGGCGGCGCGCTTCGGCTCGGCCGTAGCCGACCACCAGTCGCCGGAACCGGCGTCACGCAGGAAGATATAGGAGCCGAGCCGGTCCTCGGTCGGATCCGGCTGCCAGCGCGTGACGGAGAGATCGCCCCAGCGGCTGTAGCCCGAGCCGGTCGCGGTGACCATCACCGAATAGCGGCCGTTCGACATGACGTTGGTCGACCGCAGCGACTGCAACGGATTGAGCACGATGCGGGTGTCGGGGCTGTCGACTTCGGTCTCGTCCTTGGAGCGTTCGTCGGCCTCGGTCCTGACGGTGGC
Organism: Mesorhizobium sp. M7A.F.Ca.MR.148.00.0.0; assembly: GCF_003997735.1. Classification (NCBI taxonomy): domain Bacteria; kingdom Pseudomonadati; phylum Pseudomonadota; class Alphaproteobacteria; order Hyphomicrobiales; family Phyllobacteriaceae; genus Mesorhizobium; species Mesorhizobium sp. M7A.F.Ca.MR.148.00.0.0. The sequence continues at coordinate 36,476 of NZ_RZTB01000036.1, forward strand.
GGTCGGGATGTCGCGCGGCGCCCTCTCCTGCAGCAAGAGTTCGGCCGATTCGATGACCGGATCGCTGTGGAAGCGGTCGCGCATGCGACCTTCGAAAATGGCGTCGGCAACCGCCGCGATCGACATGCCCGAATGGTGGGCCATGTAGTTCTGGACGACGACATGATCCGTGCCTTCCGGCACGCGCTGCGGCGTGAAGTCGACGGCATCGTAGTAGCCGTGGCGGCCGAGCGCCCCGATCTCCCGCAATCGCGCGAGATTCAGCACGGCTTCACGCGGATTGAACTGGGCCGCCAGTATGGTGGCGTAAGGCGCGATCACCGTGTTCTGGCCAAGGCCGCGCTTCAGCCCGAGGCCTGGAACGCCGAAATTTGTATATTGGTAGGTCAGTTCTCGGTCGCGCGCATTGTAGGCGGCCTCCGAAATGCCCCACGGCACGTTCTTCTGGCGGCCATACTGGATCTGGCGCTTGATGATCAGCTTGCTGGTCTGGTTGAGGATCGAGCCCTGCGGCTCCTTCATCACCAGCGGCGGCATCAGATATTCGAACATCGAGCCGGACCAGGACATCAGGGCGCCCTGGAAACCGATTTCGACGATCGGCCGGCCAAGCCGGAACCAGTGCTCGGTCGGCAGGTCGCCCTTGGCGATGGCGAACAGGCTGGTCAGCCGGGCTTCGGAAGCCAGAAGGTCGTAGCAGCTCTCGTCGAGCTGGTGTTCCTCGACCCGGTAGCCGATCGACAACAGCTTGCGCTCCGGCCGCATCAGGAAGGAGAAATCCATCTCGAAGGCGTAACGGCGCGTGCGCCCGCGCAAGGTGAGCAGCTTGGCACGCAGCGCCTCGACGGCATTGTCGTCGCTGTGCGCGTCATGGACGTGCGCTTCGCAGGTGGCTTCCAGCCTTGCCGCCCAGTCGACGATGACGTCGCTCTGGGGCGACACCGCCTCGGTATGGATGGCGGTGGCCAATTTGCGGATCTCGCCGGCCAGCACAGCCAGGTTGATGGTGCGGATCGACGCCATTTCGGGCTGTGCCTTGATCGTGTCGACAGCGCGCCGCATGCCGTCGAGGCGGTCGGCGAGACGCTGGCGCAGCGGGCGCAACTGACGGCGGTCGTCGGGCAGATCATCGAGGCTTTCGCCGAGGATGGTGACCGTGTCGAGAATGCCTTCGAAATCGCCCTGGAGATGGACGGAAGGTGCTTCGGCCCATTCGGCGCAGGCCGCCGCCACCGCCACCAGATGGCCAGCGAGATTGCCGCTGTCGACAGCCGAGATGTAAAGCGGATAGAGCGGCTTCAGTGTCGTCGTGTCGTACCAGTTGAAGAGGTGACCGCGCTCACGCGGCATGCCCTCGATCGTCGCCATGGTGGCGTCGATGCGGGTGATGGCGTCGGACAGGCTGATCCAGCCGAAGTCGCGGGCGGAAACGACGGACAGCAGGTAGACGCCGATGTTGGTCGGTGAGGTGCGCGGCGCCACCACCGGCGCCGGGCTTTCCTGGAAATTGTCCGGCGGCAGATGGTGATGCTCTGCCGTTACGAAGCTTTCGAAATAGTGCCATGTGCGCCGCGCCACCGTGCGCAACGTATGGATGTCGGCCTGCGATATGCGCAGCCGATCCTCGGTTTCGGCCGAACGGCTGATCCAGCTGGCGATGGCCGGCGAGCCAATCCAGAACAGGGCGAAGAAGAAAGCCACGAAGGCGCCGGTCGAATCGGCCAACACCGGAATGGCAAGGCCGACGAAGCCAATGATCACGGCGCCATACATCATGCCGTAATACGATCCGACATCGTTGTCGCCCGCCTTGTGCGCCTGCGAGGCGGTGCGCCATTCCAAAAGGTTCTGGCGGCTGACGAACAGCCGGTAAAGCGTACGCACGATGGCATCGCCCATCATCCAGGCATTGTGCGCCATCAGCACGATCTTCAGCGCCACCATGGCGGTACCGAAGGCGACGTCGCGCGCCAGAGCCGAGAAATGGCCGCGTGGCGTCTGGTCGCCGCTCTTGGGCAGGATGGCGTTGACGATATCGAATGTCGGCGCCATGAACAGGCTGAGGATCAGCAGGGCCTGCCATTGCGCGGCCTGCGTGAAGGGCAGCAGCGTCCAGCCGGCGATCGCCGCCATCACCCAGAAGATCGGCGTTAGCGAGCGGCGCAGATTGTCGATCATCTTCCAGCGCGACAGCGCCGGCACGCCGGAGCGCGGATCGAGCATGAAGCCAAGCAACTGCCAGTCGCCGCGCGCCCAGCGATGGTGGCGCGAGGCGTCGACCGAGTAGCGGGTCGGATAGTCCTCAACCAGTTCGACGTCGGTGACCAGCGCCGCGCGCGCCAGCGCGCCTTCCAGCAGATCATGGCTGAGGATGGTGTTTTCCTCGATGCGGCCCTGCAGGGCGGCCTCGAAGGCGTCGACGTGATAGAGGCCCTTGCCGGTGAAGGACCCGTCGCCGAAGACGTCCTGATAGAGATCGGACACGGCAAAGACATAAGGATCGAGGCCGCGATTGGCTGAAAACACCCGCTGGAAGAACGACGCATCGTCGCCTGATGTCAGCGACGCGGTGATGCGCGGCTGAAGGATCGCATAGCCGGCGGTGACGACGCGCTTGCTGGCATCGAAATGCGGCCGGTTGAGCGGGTGGCAGAGCTTGCCTACGAGGGTGGCGACCGCGTCACGGGTGGTGCGCGTGTCGGCATCGAGCGTCATCACATGGACGACGTTCTCCGGCAGCGGCACGTCGAGCGGCAGGAACGTGGTGTCGCTGTCGCCGCGCAGCAGAAGATCGAGCTCGTGCAGCTTGCCGCGCTTGCGCTCCCAGCCCATCCAGGCCCCTTGCGCCGCATTGAACAGCCGGCGCCGGTGCAGGATGTAGAAACGCGGCGCGCCTTCGGAGGGATAGCGGGCGTTGAGACGGGCGATTTCGGTACGGGCGAATTCGAGGATTTCGGTGTCCGCCGCATCGATCTCGGTCTTCGAGTCTGGCCAGTCCGACAGCAGCGCGAAATGGATTTCATCGGCCGTGTTGGCGAGATGATGCACCTCGATATTGCGGATGTTTTCCTCGACATCGTCGCGCGAGCCGATCAGCGACGGCACCACCACCAGCGTGCGCGCCTCGGGCGGCACGCCGTGCCGGTAATCATAACCGACAAGACGCGTCGGTTTCAGGAACAGCGATACGACCGTGTTGAAGAAGGCGAGCGCGCCCTCGCTGGCCGGCACGGCAAACAGCGCCAGCATCAGGACGATCGAGGGCACCGACAGGCCGAGATTGGCAAGCGCGTTGCCGGAGAGGACGAGAAGCAGGGCCGTCAGCGCAAACACCGGTACGACGATGCCGAGCCACCCGGTCTTGCGGAAGGCACGCTTGACTGTCTGGCTGATGGTGGGCCGATAGCCGATCGCCTTCTCCAGCTCAAGCCGGCGTGGGCCGACGAGAAAGAAGCCGACATCGGTGTGGGCGGACCCGGTTAAAACGACGTCGCCGTCACCATCGCTGGCGGCGTGGCCGGCCAACTCGATGGCCTTCTCGGCAACGCGATATTCCGAAAGGTTCGAGCGGCGCGCCAATTCCTCGATCGCGGTCCGGTACTGATCGCGCGAGAAGAAGTCGAGCGCGGCGAAATCGGTGCGCTCGCGCAGCACGGTGTCGATGCGGCTGACGCCTTCGAACCACACCGTCCAGTCGACGTCGTTGATGAGGCGCAGGCCGCGGATGATATTGCCCGTCGTCACATTGCCGCTGGACAGCGTGTGATGTTCGGAAATGATGATTTCCTCGGCATCGGAGCCGGTCTTTTCGAGCTCGCCTTCCAGCCATTCCAGGGCCTTGCCGGCATTCTGCGATCCGTCACGCAGGCGGTAGAGCAGTTGGGTGGCGAAGGTGGTGTCCTGCGCATGCGCGCTGAAATTGGACAGGATCGACTGCCGGTCGGCGCTGTCGTCGGTCGCCAGGACCTTGTCGGCCACATCGTTGGCGATCTGGCGCATCTGGCGGGTGCGATTGACCCTGACGGCCAGCCGGCGGAGATTTTCGATCAGGACGAAGCGCAACAGCGAAGGCAGCGCCCAGAGTTCGCCGATCTTCAGCGGCTCGACCGACTGGAAACCCTGGACGATGGACTTGAACATCGTCGCCGAAACGGAACTGTCCGAATGCGCCACATAGGTCCAGGCCAGCGCCAGCGCGCGCGGCACGCTGCCGCCGTCAGGCAGTTTCAAGGTCGGCAACTGGCGATAGAAGCGGCGCGGCAGGTCGCGCTTGACCTGGAAAATGGTCTCTTCGACCAGGTAATTGTTGTCGAGCAGCCATTGTGCCGCCGGCGTGATCGTCTCGCCCCTCGCCTGCGCCGCATTGGTCGACCGGTAGACTTCCAGGATCTTCTTGGCGCTGTCCCGGATACGGGCCTGAAAATCAAAGGGCGTCAGACCGAATAGATCGGTGAGGTCGCCTTTTGCCAGGCTTTCGCCAAGCACACGAAGACGCTCTTCGGGCAGAAAGTTGGATCGAATCGGCTCTTCCGTGATGGCCGGGAAGCTCGCGCTTGTCTTCTCGATTTGGGCAGGAGTCGTCTGAATATTCATTGAAAATTCCGTAAGCGGGCACTGAGCGGCGTCACCGCCACGGCAATGGCCCTAAAACCGGTTCAAATGCAATTGGTTGCATAAACCCCACTTGCCGAAAGTTTGTTTCCGCACCACGACAGGGCGTCGTCTCTCAGCAAAACTAAAAGACAAGCACCCCACTTCCCGCCAGGCCAGATCGGCGGAGAGGATTCAGGCTTTTTCGTGATGCCGCCAGCAGCTTACGCTATATTTCGCTGGTGCCGCGATCATGTTTGGAAACAAGCGTTAATCGTTGCCGGCGACGGCGCCGATCCGGATCACGAACAGCGTTGCCTCATGGGCGGGTTGGACAAGCAGGCCGGTGCTGACCGGACCGGACAGCAGCGTGTCGAGCGGCCCGAGGCGAACCGGTTCAGCGGCGGGCACGCTGACGTCGCCGTCCAAGCACAGGATGAGGGTTGTGCCGGCTTCAGTCCGGATTTCCACGGGGGCGGAAATCACCAGGCGTTCGACCGAATGTGTCATCCGGCTTCGGCGGGTCATGACATTGAGATCGGTGATCGGTCCGCCGATCAGCGCGGCTGAGGTCTGCACGTCGGCCGGGAAAGAAAACAGGGCGGTCGTCCTGTTTATGGATGTCGGCGGGTGGCTGGCAATCTCAAGGACGATGCCCTCGCCTTCGAGCACGGCAAGGGTGCGATCGATGCCGGCGAATTGCGAGAACGGACCGCTCAATTCGACACGCGCCATCGAGACGCGCCAGTCGAAATCGTCGAGACCGGCACCCGAGGGCGAAACGGCGATCTCCGTCGTCACGCCGCCGCCGTTCTTCCACGGCATCGACCGGTATTCGGCTGCCCGCAGGATGCGCATCGGTTCAGCCAATCAGCCGAGAATGCCGGGCAAATTGAGCTGGTGCTCCTTGGCGCATTCGATGGCGACGTCGTAGCCGGCATCGGCATGGCGCATGACACCGGTCGCCGGATCGTTCCACAACACCCGCTCCAGGCGCCTTGCGGCGTCCGGCGTACCGTCGGCGACGATGACCATGCCGGCGTGCTGCGAGAAACCCATGCCGACGCCGCCGCCATGGTGCAGCGACACCCAGGTGGCGCCGGACGCCGTGTTGAGCAACGCGTTGAGCAGCGGCCAATCGGACACAGCGTCCGAGCCGTCCTTCATGGATTCCGTTTCGCGGTTCGGCGAGGCGACCGAGCCGGAATCGAGGTGATCGCGGCCGATGACGACAGGCGCCTTCAACTCGCCCTTGGCCACCATTTCGTTGAAGGCGAGGCCGAGCCTGTGGCGGTCGCCAAGGCCGACCCAGCAGATGCGCGCCGGCAACCCTTGAAAGGCGATGCGCTCACGCGCCATGTCGAGCCAGTTGTGCAGATGGGTGTTGCCGGGCGTCAGTTCGCGCACCTTGGCGTCGGTCTTGTATATATCCTCGGGATCACCGGAAAGGGCCGCCCAGCGGAACGGCCCGATGCCACGGCAGAACAGCGGACGGATATAGGCCGGCACGAAACCGGGGAAGGCAAAGGCGTTCTCGAACCCCTCCTCCTTGGCCACCTGGCGGATGTTGTTGCCGTAGTCGAGCGTCGGCACGCCGGCGTTCCAGAACGCCACCATCGCCTCGACATGTTCGCGCATGGAGGCGCGGGCTGCCTTCTCGACTGCCTTGGGGGCGCTGACGCGCTTCTCGCGCCACTCGGCCATCGTCCAGCCCTTCGGCAGATAGCCGTTGATGGGATCATGCGCCGAGGTCTGGTCGGTGACCATATCGGGGCGAATGCCACGCCGGAACATCTCCGGCACGATCTCGGCCGTATTGCCAAGCAGGCCGACCGATTTCGCCTCGCCGGCCTTGGTCCAGCGTTCGATCTTTTCCAGCGCCTCGTCGAGCGTGTCGGCGCGCTCGTCGACGTAGCGGGTGCGCAGGCGGAAATCGATCGAGTCCGGGTTGCATTCGATCGCCAGGCAGCAGGCGCCGGCCATGACGGCGGCGAGCGGCTGGGCGCCACCCATGCCGCCGAGACCGCCGGTCAGTATCCATTTTCCCTTGAGATTGCCGCCATAGTGCTGGCGGCCGGCCTCGACGAAGGTCTCGTAGGTGCCTTGCACGATGCCTTGCGTGCCGATGTAGATCCACGAGCCGGCCGTCATCTGGCCGTACATCATCAGGCCCTTCTTATCGAGCTCGTTGAACTTTTCCCAATTCGCCCAGTGCGGCACCAAATTGGAGTTGGCGATCAGCACGCGCGGGGCGTCCGGGTGGGTCCGGAACACGCCAACCGGCTTGCCGGACTGGACCAGCAAAGTCTCGTCATCGGCCAGCGTCCTCAAGGAGGCGACGATGCGGTCGAAGTCGTTCCAGGTGCGCGCCGCCCGGCCGATGCCGCCATAGACGACCAGCTCGTTGGGATTTTCAGCAACATCCGGGTCGAGATTGTTCATCAGCATGCGCAGCGGCGCTTCCGTCAGCCAGGAGCGTGCGCTGATTTCGGTGCCGCGCGGGCTGCGGACTTCGCGGATGTTGTGGCGAGGATTGTTCATGGCGTCACTCCATAAAGGACCTGATGTCAGACGCGCGCCCAGGATGTCGCGGTCTCGAGGATTTTCCGCAGCGTGGCGCGGATCGGTGCGGCGAACTCGGCGTCATAGGGCACCGGCCAATTGTCCGGCGTACCCTTGCCATCTGGCTCGCGCATATAGCCGCGGTTGGAGAGTTCCATCTGCAGCGCATGCACGCCTTGTTGCGGCTGGCCGAAATGGCGTGTGATCCAGCCGCCCTTGAAGCGGCCGTTGATGACAAAGGTTTCACCGGTTTCGGCCATGATCTGGCCGACCATCGCCTGCAGCGTCGGATCGGCGCTCCTGTCGTCATTGGTGCCGAGGTTGAAAACCGGCAGCGTGCCTTCAAACAGGCGCGGCAGCACTGAACGGATCGAGTGGCAGTCATAGAGGACGATCTTTTCGTGCAGGCCACGCAACCGGTCGATCTCGACCTGCAAGGCGGCATGGTAGGGCCCGAAGAATTTCTCGCGACGCTCGTCGATCTCCGACGGCCCCGGTTCTTCGCCCTCGCGATAGAGCGGATCGCCATCGAAAGTCTCGGTCGGGCAAAGGCCGGTCGTCGCCTGGCCGGGGTAAAGCGAGGCGCCGGAGGGATCGCGGTTGACGTCGATGACGGTGCGCGAGATCGCGGTGTGCACCACCGTCGCCCCGAGGCCGGCAGCAAAGTCATAGAGATTGTCGATCCACCAATCGCAGTCGCGGCGGCCGAGCCAGGGCGAGACCAGCCGATTCTCAAGGCCGGCGAGGTCGACGCCGGTGTGCGGTATCGACACCAGCAACGGCGCTGTGCCGGGCGTGACCGTCAGCCAGGGCGCGCTTGCCATCACATCGCTCCGGAAACCGACGGCAGAGCCACGCCGCCGGCGGCCTCGATGGCCGCACCGCTGCGCACCATGGCGATGGCTTTTTCCATATCGGGGTGGAAATGGCGGTCATTGTCGAGATGCGGCACTTCGGCCCGGACCAGCTTGCGCACTGCCTCCAGGGCGTCGCTCGAGGCCAGCGGCGCATGGAAATCGCAGCCTTGGGCCGCGGCCAGCAATTCGATGCCGATCACGGCGGTGGCGTTCTCGACCATGCCGATCAGCCGGCGCGCACCGTGCGCGGCCATCGAAACATGGTCTTCCTGGTTTGCCGAGGTGGGGATCGAATCGACGCTGGCCGGATAGGCTTTCTGCTTGTTCTCCGAAACGAGCGCCGCCGCCGTCACCTGCGGGATCATGAAGCCGGAGTTCAGACCGGGCTTCGGCGTCAGGAAGGCTGGCATGCCGGACAGCGCCGGATCGACAAGCATGGCGATGCGGCGTTCCGACAGCGAACCGATTTCGCAGACGGCGAGCGCGATCATGTCGGCGGCGAAGGCCACCGGCTCGGCGTGGAAATTGCCGCCGGAAAGCGCGGTGTCATCCTCGGCGAAGATCAGCGGATTGTCGGTGACGCCATTGGCTTCGGTGCCCAGCGTGTCGGCCGCCTGGCGCAGCACGGTGAGTGCGGCGCCCATCACCTGCGGCTGGCAGCGCAGGCAATACGGATCCTGCACACGTTCGTCGCCAACCCGATGCGATTCACGGATGGCGCTGCCGGCCATCAGATTGCGCAGGGCGTCGGCCGTCTCGATCTGGCCTGGATGCTTTCTCAGCACATGGATGCGCGGATCGAAGGGGGCGTCGGACCCTTTTGCCGCGTCGGTCGACAGGGCACCGGCGACCAGCGCCGATTGGTAGAGCACTTCGGCCTCGAACAAGGCGGCCAGCGCATAGGCGGTCGAAAACTGGGTGCCGTTGAGCAGCGCCAGGCCCTCCTTGGCGCCCAGCGTCACCGGTTCCAATCCATGCGAGACGAAGGCGACATTGGCCGGGAAACGGCCATGCGGGGTGAAGCATTCGCCGACGCCGATCATCACCGCCGTCATGTGCGACAGCGGGGCGAGGTCGCCGGAGGCGCCGACCGAACCTTGCGCCGGCACCACCGGGATGACGTCGTTGGCCAGCATCGCTTCGAGCAGCTCGATGGTCTGCGGCCGCACACCCGACGCGCCCTGCGCCAGGCTGGCGAGCTTCAGCGCCATCATCAGCCTGCAGACAGCAACCGGCATCGGCTCGCCGACGCCGGCGGCGTGCGACAGGACGATGTTGCGCTGCAAGGTCTCGAGATCCTCGGCCGGGATGCGGACGCTGGCCAGTTTGCCGAAGCCGGTGTTGATGCCATAGACCGGCTCGCCCTTGGCAACGATCCTGGCGACAGCCTCGGCGCTCGCCTTGATTTTCGGCCGGCAGGCATCGTCCAGCTTGGGCACGGCGCCACGATAGATGGCGCGCCAATCGGCCAGCGTCGCATTGCCGGGCTTCAGGGTCAGTTCGATCATTGTCCTCTCCAGATGCGGGCATGCAGCGGGTTGAAGCCCATGCGGTAGACGAGTTCGGCGGGGCGCTCGATGTTCCAGATCGCCAGGTCGGCGGATTTTCCGACCTCAAGCGTGCCGGTTTCTCCCAGCAAACCAAGCGCGCGGGCGGCCTCCCGGGTGACGCCGGCAAGGCATTCATCGACGGTCAGGCCAAACAGGGTCGCGGCCATGTTCATGGTCAGAAGCAGTGAGGTCAGCGGCGAAGTGCCGGGATTGTTGTCGGTGGCGACAGCCATCTTGACGCCGTGCTGGCGAAACAGCCCCATCGGCGGCTTCTTGGTTTCGCGGATGAAATAGTAGGCGCCGGGCAGGATCGTCGCCACGGTTCCGGCCTTGGCCATCGCCGCTGCACCCGCATCATCGGTGTATTCGAGATGGTCGGCCGACAGCGCACCGTAACGGGCGGCGAGTTCGGCGCCATGCAAATTGGACAGTTGGTCGGCATGAAGCTTGACCGGCAGGCCGGCCGCCTTTGCCGCAGCGAAGACGCGCGCCATCTGTTCCGGCGAAAAGGCGATGCCCTCGCAAAACCCGTCGACCGCATCGGCCAGCCCCTCGGCGGCAATCTTTGGAAGAATCTCATTGGCGACCAGATCGATAAAGGCGTCCTTGTCGCCCTTGGCTTCCGGCGGCAGCGCGTGAGCGCCGAGGAAGGTGGTGCGGATTGTCACCGGCCGCTGGTTGCCCAACTGCCGTGCGGCACGCAGCGATTTCTTCTCGTTTTCGAGGTCGAGGCCATAGCCGGACTTGATCTCGACGGTGGTCACGCCTTCGGCGATCAGCGCATCGAGGCGCGGCAGCGATTGAGTGACCAGTTCGTCTTCGCTGGCGGCGCGCAAGGATTTGACCGACGAAACAATGCCGCCGCCGGCCCGGGCGACCTCTTCATAAGTGTCGCCGGCCAGCCGCATCTCGAATTCGTTGGCGCGGTTGCCGGCATGGACCAGATGGGTGTGGCAGTCGATCAGGCCAGGCGTGATCCAGCGGCCCTCGCAATCGACCGTCTCGGCGCCCTGGGCAAGTGTTGAGGGCAGCTCCGACTCGGGGCCGGCATAGACAATGCGGCCGTCACGCGCAGCGACCGCGCCATGTTCGACAACCCCTAGTCCGGCCGACCCTTCGGCCATGGTCGCGAGCCGCGCATTGCGCCACAGACGAAGATCCCCTGCCCGGCTTTTGTTCTGTCCAGCCATCATCTTTTCCGTTTCAATCGATGACGATTATGTATATACATATTGAAACGCACTGCAAGTGCCATCATCGCATGAGAGACACAGACCGGAGAGAAAAGTGGCAGCGATCTTTGCGGAACAGGCGCTCCTTCCCGATGGCTGGCGCGATAATGTGCGGCTCACCCTGGCCGATGGACGCATTACAGCCGTTCAGCCTGACGCCGCAGCGGCAGCCGGCGACGAACGCCACGCGATCCTGTTGCCCGGCATGCCCAATTTGCACAGCCACGCCTTCCAGCGCGGCATGGCCGGCCTTGCCGAGCTTCGCGGCCCCTCCGCCGACAGTTTCTGGAGCTGGCGCGAGGTGATGTACCGCTTTGCCCTGTCGATGACGCCCGATCAGGTCGAGGCGGTTGCAGCACAGCTCTATGTCGAAATGCTGGAGGCCGGGTTTTCCCGCGTCGGCGAGTTTCACTATCTGCATCACGACCGCGATGGAAAACCCTACGCCAATCTTGCCGAGATGGCCGAGCGCATCGCGGCGGCGGCCGGCGAAACAGGCATCGGCCTGACGCTGTTGCCGGTGTTTTATGCGCACTCGTCTTTCGGCGGTGCCGCGCCAAACCAAGGCCAGCGGCGATTCATCAACGATGTGAATCGGTTCTCGCGGCTTGTTGAGAAATGCCGCGAATTGGTTCGCGCGTTGAATCAGGCTGTCGTCGGCGTCGCTCCGCACAGTTTGCGTGCCGCGACGCCGCAGGAGCTAGCCGAAGTCGCCGCGCTGGCGCCGGAGGGGCCGATTCACATCCATATCGCCGAGCAAGTGAAAGAGGTCGAGGACTGTCTTGCCTGGTCCGGCGCGAGGCCCGTGGAGTTTTTGCTCGCCAATGCCAAGGTGGATAAGCGCTGGTGCCTGATCCACGCCACGCACATGACCGATGCTGAAACCGTTGCCATGGCCAGGAGCGGCGCCATCGCCGGTCTTTGCCCGATCACCGAGGCCAATCTCGGTGACGGCACTTTTGCCGCGCCGCTGTTCAGGGAACATGGCGGCCGCTATGGCGTCGGCTCCGATTCGAACGTGCTCATCGGCCTGCCCGACGAATTGCGCCAGCTCGAATATTCGCAGCGCCTCGCCCACCGCGCCCGCAATGTGCTGGCGGTCGCGGGCGGCTCGACCGGCCGGGCGCTGTTCGACGCCGCGCTGGACGGCGGCAGCGTCGCCCTCGGCGCCGGTGCTTCCGCGATCGCCGCCGGCGCCTCGGCCGATTTCGTCTCGCTCGATCCCAAAAATCCCTCGCTGGCCGGCAAGAGCGGCGACGCTATCCTCGACGCCTGGATCTTCGCCAATGGCGGCAAGGTCGACTGCGTCTGGGTGCATGGGCTCAAGCAGGTCAGCGGCGGCAGGCATGTGAAGCGAGAGGCTATCGCCGAGCGGTTTCGCAGCGTGATGACGGCGCTTTCGGCATGAGCATGGCCGGCACAGTGGTAGCGGACGGTGGCGGCTCGCTGCACCAGCGCATCCTGACCGACATTAGCGAGAAGATCACGTCCGGCGCATGGGGGCCCGGCCATCGCATCCCGTTCGAGCACGAACTGAGCGTGCAATACAATTGCTCGCGCATGACGGTGAACAAGGCGCTGTCACAGCTTGCCAAGGCCGGGCTGATCGAACGCCGCCGCCGCTCAGGCAGCTTTGTGCGCCGGCCGCAGTCGCAAGCGGCGGTGCTGGAAATCCACGATATCCGCATCGAGGTCGAAGCGCTCGGCCTGCCTTACCGCTACGAGCGCGTCGCTCGGCACAAAAGGCGCAGCAGCGCCGAGGATCGCGCCCTGCTGGAATTGGGCTTGGCCGGACCGGTTCTGGCGCTGGAATGCGGGCATTTCGCCGGCGAGCGGCCGTTCGCGCATGAACAGCGGCTGATCAACCTCACCGCCGTACCCGAGGCAGCAGACGAGGAATTCGTGGTCATCGCACCAGGACCATGGCTGATCGGCCGCGTGCCGTGGAGCGAAGCCGAGCACCGGATTCGCGCTGTCGCCGCCGACAGACATATAGCGGCCGCACTCGACATCGAAGCCGGCGCGCCGTGCCTGGTGGTCGAGCGACGGACATGGAGCGCCGAACATCCGGTCACCCATGTGCGCTTTACCTACGCGGCCGAGAGCCACACGCTGGTGGCAAGGTTCAGGCCGCAGGGGTAGCGCCGACGCTCCCTTCTCCCCTTGTGGGAGAAGGTGGATCGGCGCGACAGCGTCGAGACGGATGAGGGGTGTTCCAGCGGAGTGAGACGTTGGCGTTCCCTGGAA
>NZ_RZTB01000370.1:0-579 GCF_003997735.1 Mesorhizobium sp. M7A.F.Ca.MR.148.00.0.0
CAAGGCTCGGCGCGCTCGATTTCGGCTGGGACCATCCTTCGGCCGCGGTCGAGCTGGCCTGGGATACGGAGGCCGATGTCGTCTATGTCACCAACCTTATGTAGGCTGCGCCGCTCGGCATCAGTATGCACCCAAAGAGGGTCGTACCTGTTCCAGACAAACCAGACAGCCTGAGAGCAATGGGACGTTCCCCGTCCCGTAAGCCGGCAGGGACGGTGGGCGCTCGGGTTGTGTCAGCCAGTTTCCGCGTTGCTGTCGCCGGGTCGAATGACTTCCCACCCGCCGTCGTAGGGAAGCAAGAGCCCGCCGTCGTGGGTTCTGATTTCGCCAGCCTTCGCCGCTGCGTTCGCACGAAACTTAGCGTTGTGCTTAGCCCACGGCGCGGCGAGTATCACTAGGTCCTTGCGTCGCTCATCATGCCATCAGCCCGCTCCCCGGCGCCGACCATAGCCAATCATCCGAAGAAGGAAAACCACCATGGACCGCAACTTCGCGCGGGCGCTTGCGCTTGTTCTCAAATCGGAAGGCGGCTGGTCGGACAATCCGGCTGACCCCGGCGGCGCCACCATGAAGGGCGTG
>NZ_RZTB01000371.1:0-574 GCF_003997735.1 Mesorhizobium sp. M7A.F.Ca.MR.148.00.0.0
GTCGGCTTCGACCTGCCGCTCGACCTGCGCCACGGCACGCCATTCCAGCAGCGCGTGTGGGAAGCGTTCCGAAGCATCCCGTGCGGCGCCACCACCACCTACACCGCGCTGGCCCGCCGTCTCGGCCAGCCGAACGGCGCCCGCGCCGTGGCGACGGCCTGTGCGGCCAATGCAATCGCGCTCGGCATCCCCTGCCACCGCATTGTCCGCGCCGACGGCACGCTGGCCGGCTACCGCTGGGGCGTCGGGCGCAAGCGCGCCCTGCTCGACAAGGAGGCTACGATATGAATGCCCATGCCAAAATTGCCGCATCGGTGGTCGAAGCTGCTCAGACACGAATCGCCGGTTACGACTGGCCCGCCCTTGCCGCCGAACTGGACGGCTTCGGCTGCGCGGTGATTGAAAAGCTGCTGTCGCCCGAAGAGTGCCGGCAGATCGCCGGCCTCTATTCCGAGGAGAAGCATTTCCGCAGCCACATCCATATGGCCAGGCACGGCTTCGGCAAGGGTGAGTACCGCTATTTCCGCTATCCCTTGCCCGACCTGCTCGGTGGCCTGCGCAGCGCGCTCTATCC
>NZ_RZTB01000372.1:0-571 GCF_003997735.1 Mesorhizobium sp. M7A.F.Ca.MR.148.00.0.0
CTTGCGGGACATCGGCTTGCTCCGTGGGCGGCGGCGCCTGAATGCACCGCTCATCTCCCCACTTCGCCGTTGCTTGCTGCTTCGTTACAGCGCTCACCGGTTTGTGATGAAGGTCGCTGGCGGTCTTCCCTTCTCCCCCTGTGGGAGAAGGGAAGTCGGAGCCACTACCGCCAAGGCTGCAGACTCGTATCCCGTGCATAGGCGATGATAGTATCGCAAACGGCGTTCATATCTTTCAGAATGTCATCGTTCCAAAAGCGCAGAATGCGAAAGCCTTTCTCTTCCAGGTGAGTTTTGCGGACGCGGTCAGAATCCAACTTCGCATGCTGGCTGCCATCGATCTCGACGACCAAGCCTGCTTCGAAGCAGACGAAATCGGCAATGTACTTTCCAATAGGAACCTGGCGTCGAAATTTTATCCGGTCGAGCCTGCGGTCGCGCAGTTCATGCCACAGCCGGTCTTCCGCTTCCGTCATTACACGCCGGAGCGAACGGGCGAAGCTTCGTTTGGCTGGCGGGACAGGTTGATGCGGCATGGCTTAGATTAGCCAGCCATTGCGCTCCGTCCAGC
>NZ_RZTB01000373.1:0-567 GCF_003997735.1 Mesorhizobium sp. M7A.F.Ca.MR.148.00.0.0
CACCTCGCGCTTCTCCTTGACGTTGCTATAGAGATCGTAAATTTCGCCAATGTCTCCGGTTCGGGCTCACAGCCCGTCCATATAGCCGCCAGTCTGCTGCCTTCGAGTGGCCCATGTTGGCCGCGGCCAGGAAGTGGCGATGATTGAAAGGACAAAATCAGTTGCCGAAACTCATCGCAGGTGACGGTCTGGTGGCAATTTGGGCACATCTTGTGTCTCGTCGCCAGTAAACACGGATGCCCGGCAGGAGGCTGAGCTCGCTGCCGGCGGAAATCGTAGAGCGCCAGCGACGCATTCTGATCTTTCGTCAGGCAGTCGACCGCCTTGGCATACGCCTCGGCCTCCATCTCGATCGACCTGAACCGGTATCTTGTGCGCCATCCGGACGATCTGGGAAAGCTTGGCCGGGCCGGCGCCTTCCCAGGCGCACGGGAAGAGCGACGACCCATGTGGACCTTGGATTTCACTCCGCACTTACGCTGCTTTGGCCTTGTCAGCAGCCTGAGCATAACGCGTGCTCAGCTTTCAGGCCGAGCACTCATCCATTGTTGACAGCATCTGTCGTCA
>NZ_RZTB01000374.1:0-561 GCF_003997735.1 Mesorhizobium sp. M7A.F.Ca.MR.148.00.0.0
GATTAACTGTCTGAATTTACTCAATTGCCGCACTTTTGCTGGTGCCCCCGGACGGCGCTAAATGCCAAATCCAACTGAGGCGTTCCACCCGAACTAACCGTTAAAAATCAAGGGGGTAGAAGGGGCTCTTCCCCCGAAGCGGTTAAGCTCGGTGTACCTCTTTGTGCCCGAGCGGTGTACCTTCTGTCAAGGCAGATACGATGTCCGCGTTGGCCGTCTTTCTGGTAGTCTGTCGCATGGACGATACCGAAGCACTGCCCCCAAAGATGCAATTCAATATCGACTTCAACAAGCTGAAGGCGGTGGCCGAAGTCGGAGTGCGGAGGGCGTCTGTTTTCATGGGGGTCGGTACGAACGCTACAGCGGTAGATCCGCCTATCTCGCATATCCTTTCCGACAATGTGCAGTTCCATTTCGTGCCGCCCGACCCGGCCGACGAAATGAAGCGGCACTACCTTGAGGAGTTTGAAAGCTGGACCATCGGCAACTGTCTAAGGGATTTGGCCGACAGTTTTTCTATGTTCCTAACGGAGGCATTTTTCATACACCTCCTCCTTCAAA
>NZ_RZTB01000375.1:0-552 GCF_003997735.1 Mesorhizobium sp. M7A.F.Ca.MR.148.00.0.0
GCCAGGTAGTTACGGCCGAGAAGGTTCATCGAATACATGTCCTGCCGTTCCACGCCCGCCTTCAAAAAGGCAACGGCGCGGGCCGGGTCGGCGGTCACGCCGTTGCGGCCTTCCGTGAAGATCGCGGCGAGATCGTTCATGGCATAGGTGTGCCCCATCGCGGCCGCCTTGAGCAGCAGGTCCAGACCTTTGGCGGTATCGGGCTTGACGCCATAGCCATTGAACAAGGCGCGGCCCCACGACGTCATGCCGTAGGGATCGCCCTTGTCGGATGCCGCTTCGTAAAGCGCGTTGGCCTGCGTGCGGTCGATGACCAGACCGGTTCCCGTCGCATACATGTAGCCGAGTTCGAACACAGCACGCACATGTCCCTCCTTGGCGGCTTCCTCGATGGCTGTCTTCGCTTCCTCGACCTTGCCAGTTGCGAGCAGCGCGCGCCCCAGTTCGTAGCGGAAGCGTGGGACATCGGGATAGGCCTTCACAGCGGCCTGGCAAAGCTCCACGGCGCTGGCGCCGATTTCGTTCGGCAGCAGGCCGGGAACGACGCCCTGC
>NZ_RZTB01000376.1:0-544 GCF_003997735.1 Mesorhizobium sp. M7A.F.Ca.MR.148.00.0.0
CGCACAGTCCATGCCTCGTCGTCCATAAGCTGCGCGAGGGGCGCGGCGAGTTCAGACAGGCCGAGGCGGCCCGCCGCGTCGGCAGCGTCGGCGCGTACATCCCAGCCGCCATTTTCCATCGCCTTGATCAGGATGGCCGGCGCATTGGCATGTCCGGTCAGGCCGAGTGCCCGCAATGCGGCTGCGGTAACCTCCGGCGACGGATCGCCGGCCGCGCGGGCAAAGAACTCACCAAACCGGAACCCGCCGTTGCGGGCAAGCGCATCATTGCGGCCGCCCTGATGAAAGGCACCGCGTCCTGACGTCCGGCGTAATCCCTGAGCTCGTCGAACCGCTTTGGCGGAAAGCGCCTGAAAAGCTCGATCAGGCGTCGCGAGCGCTGCCCCGCCACGCCGATCTTGCGCAGCGTTACGACCAGCGGCGGCAAGGCGCCAATATCACACAGCGCGATGGCGACGGCGATCCTGACTTCGCGCGAGCGGTCGCGATCGAGCGCCGAAAGCAGGTTTGCCACCGCGTTTTCCGAACGCAGCGCCGCCAGCAT
>NZ_RZTB01000377.1:0-543 GCF_003997735.1 Mesorhizobium sp. M7A.F.Ca.MR.148.00.0.0
GGTCGTGCGAACGACCTTCGGCTGAGGCTTTGCCGCCACCGGCGTCGGCTCGGCTTTGGGCGTCAGGGACGTACAGCCCATGAGAGCCACCAGGACGCCGGAAAGAATTGTTCCGATGATTGCTTGCTTCGATGCCCTGCCCACCATTGCCTCCTCGTTGATCAAAAAACATCCCGACGCGGATTGGCTTCTTCCCAGACCCCCCTGGCCATGTTGACCAGTTGCGTGTCCAGCGAACCAGACGCAGGAATCTTGGACTTGAGTTCCTGGCGCAGTTGATTCAACGCCGCCATCTTCGGCTTCGCACCGAAACTCGCAAGCGCCTTGCGGGCGTCGATCGAAGGCACCGAACTGGTCGCCCCGCGCCGTCGCCAACTCGAACAGCCTTTGCGCTTCCGCTAGGTCGCGGTCCACGCCGACGCCATCCCGATACATGCGCGCAAGATTGCTCGGAGCATGGGGCTGGCCCAGGTCCATGGCCTTCTGAAAAAGCCCCTGTGCCTGCTTGGGGTCCTTGTCGACACCCACGCCGGCCAGGTAGTT
>NZ_RZTB01000378.1:0-264 GCF_003997735.1 Mesorhizobium sp. M7A.F.Ca.MR.148.00.0.0
CATGATCGAGGCGATCTTCCTGGTGCGCGCCTATCGCACCACGCTGCCACGCTTCGGCTACTCCAAGCCGATCGACACCGCCACCATGCTGGTCGAGCGACGTGTGTCGGCGACCTACAAGGATCTGCCCGGCGGCCAATTGCTCGGGCCCACCTTCGACTACACGCACAGACTGCTCGATCCCGAGCTTGCCGCGGGGGCCGAGGTCGCCGAGCCCTTGCTGCGCGAGACGGAAGCGCAAGCCATGCCGCGCGTTTCGGCCAT
>NZ_RZTB01000378.1:290-537 GCF_003997735.1 Mesorhizobium sp. M7A.F.Ca.MR.148.00.0.0
CCGCAGGACCATGTCCCCGGCGACATCACCCGCGAGCCGCTGGAATTCCCAATGGCGCGCGACATCCGGCTGCAGGCGCTGTCGCGCGGCGATGAGGGGTTTTTGCTGGCGCTCGGCTATTCCACCCAGCGCGGCTATGCCCGCAACCATCCCTTTGTCGGCGAGATCCGCATCGGCGAGGTCGAGCTCGAGCTCGACGTTCCCGAACTGCCCTTCGCTGTCCCGCTCGGCACTGTCCGTGTCACCG
>NZ_RZTB01000379.1:0-223 GCF_003997735.1 Mesorhizobium sp. M7A.F.Ca.MR.148.00.0.0
CGGCTCCCGGAACACCTTGGCCTGGTCGAGCTGGGCGATGTAGCTCTGCGCGATCTTCTTTTGTGCATCGTTTTCGGCAAAGATCGTCGAGCGGTACTGCGTGCCGGAATCCGGACCCTGGAAATTCAGCTGGGTGGGATTGTGGGCGACCGAGAAATAGACCTGCAGCAGCTGGCCATAGGTGATCTCAGACGGATCGTAGGTGATCTCGACGGATTCGGCA
>NZ_RZTB01000379.1:293-534 GCF_003997735.1 Mesorhizobium sp. M7A.F.Ca.MR.148.00.0.0
CGGCCGAAACCGCCGGCGTCAGCCAGAAGGCGGCGCCAGCGGCGGCAAGTGCAAGCGCGGCGAGGGCGCCTTTGACAAAGCCGAGCGAACGGTTTGAAATCTTGATGTTGGTCATGGTTGCACTCCTCGTGGCTTCCATCGGGATCAGTCTATTGCATCAAATAGTGCGGCGCGACGCACATTCGCGTGCGCCGAATGCGGAATCTTACCGTCAGCGCTGCCCCTCACTGTCCTGCCGGAC
>NZ_RZTB01000037.1:0-48819 GCF_003997735.1 Mesorhizobium sp. M7A.F.Ca.MR.148.00.0.0
AGGAAGGACTGGTCGATGGTCGAGGAACCGCCATAGGGATCACCACCCACCAGATTGATGTTCATCGCCTCGAGATCGGCCGGCGAATAGGCGCGGCGCGCGATGGCGCTGTCCTTGAAGCCCTCGATATGGCTGGCAAGGATCGTTTCTGCGCGGTCGGCATAGGCTTCCCGCAAAGCGTCGGTCCATTGCCCGTCAGCCGGCGCCTGCAGCATGCCGGCGGCGTCGCCCTTGATGTGGCGGGGAGCTTCGGGCAGTTGCAGCCACAGGATGGCCTTGCCCTCCGGACAGCGCGACGGATCGAGCGCATGCGGCTGGCCGACACAGATGCTCGGCACCTCCGGCAGCATGCCGCGCGCCGCTTCGTTGCAGGCTTTCGAGACGCCATCCAGCCCAGGCGTCAAATGCAGCAGCGCGACCTTGTCCAGGCCTTCGCCGCGCCATGCGGGCGGTTTGTCCAAGGCGTAGTGGATCTGGAAATTGCCTTTGCCGTAGCGATATTTCTGCGTCGCCTCGACATCGGCTTTGGGAGCCTCGCTGCCGAGCAACCGACCATAGAGTTGGGTCGGTGTGACCGAGCAGATGACGCTCTTGTTGGCCGTGATCGTTTCGCCCGATGCCAGTCGCACGCCGGTTGCGCGACCACCACTCTGGACAATCGAAGCGACATCGGCGCCGGTGCGGATGTCGCCGCCGCGTTCCCGGATCAAAGCCTCGAAGGCCGCCAGCAGGTTCTGCGCGCCACCCTTGACGATAGGGGCTCCGGCCGCCTCAAGTGCGAAGGCGATCACCTTGGCGATCTGGCCGGAGAATGCATCTTCAGGGCCTAATCCAGCATGTAGCACCCAGGGCGCCCACAGCGCACGAATGGTTTCGGACTGGTAGGTGCTTTCGAGCCAGCCGCGCGCCGGCACGAGTGCCTCGCCGAGAAAAGCGGCAAGGCCACGCGGGCCCCGCCGCCAGCCATCACCGGCCAGCAGCTTGGCGGTCGGATAGGACCACAGGCTGCCGCCGAGCAGGCCGAACAGCAGGCCGGCATTGCGCTCGATGCCACCGACATCGTCCGCGTGCCGGTCGCCGTCACCTGCCGCGATCGCATTAAGGGCGACGACGTTGGCGGCACGGTCGGTGGTGAACACGGCATGGCTGCCGTCCGGCCGCAGCACGCCGGTCGGCGTTCCCGTGTGGCAGAACTCCAGCCCGTGTCGCGCGAGGTCGGCGCCCAGTGCCGCAAAGGCCGGCGAGGTGATGAACAGCACGAAGGTCGTCGCCATCACGTCATGGATGAAGCCGGGCGCGGTGATCTCCTCGGTGCGCAGGCAGCCGCCGATGCGGTCGTTGCGCTCCAGGACGAGCACACGCGCCCCTTTGCCCCCGAGCATCGCCGCGCAGACCAGTGCGTTGATGCCGCTGCCGACGATGATGTGATCCGGCTGGGTCACGGCAAACGCTTTCGCTTAGCCCTTCGAAACCAGCGCCAGCGCGCGGATCGGGCTGCCGGTGCCATGTTCGATCTTGAGCGGCGCTGCGATCAGGATGGCGCCCTTCGGCGGCAGCTGGTCGAGGTTGCAGAGGCTGGCAAGACCGTAGCGGTTGGCCTTGTGCATCAGCGTGTGCGCCGGGAATGGCGGCTCCATGCCGCCGGCTTTGCCGGCATCCGTGCCGATCGTCTCCGAGCCCCAGCCCTTGATGTCCTTGCTGATCAGGAACTGGATGGCTTCGGCCGTCGGCCCGGGTGTGTGCGGCCCGGTCTCGTTGGCGTTGAGGAACTCGGCTTCCGAACCGTTGCGCTTGTACCAGTCGGTGCGCATCACCACCCATTCGCCGGCATTGATCGCGCCATGCTCGGCTTCCCAGGCCTTGATGTGGTCGACGGTGAGCAGGAAATCGGGGTCGGCGGCGGCTTCCTTCGAACAGTCGATGACATTGACCGGGCCGACGAAATTCTGCGCCGGAATGGTGTCGGTAGCGCCGTCCGGATAATCCTTGCCGGAGATCCAGTGCTGCGGCGCGTCGAAATGCGTGCCGGAATGCTCGCCGAGCTTCAGCCAGTTCCAGGCCCACCACGGACCGTTCTTGTCGTAACGGGAGATGTTGTGGATCTCGACCTTCGGCGTGTCGACGGCGAGTTCCGGCGGCAGCTTGATCAACGGCGTGTCCGGCCCGAGCGGCGCCGACAGGTCGACCACCTTGATGGCGCCTGAAAGAAGCTGGCCGGCGACTTCGCCGAGGAGTTTTTGGGTGTCCATGGTTTGAAGTTCCCTCTTTCGTGTGATGATCAAGGCTCGTCTCGGCCCTTAATATCCTACTAGACGAAAACATATGCATCTGCAATTATCTTTAAGCATAAAGGAAATGGGGACGAGGCGTGAGCGAGTTCGACGCCATCTTTGTCGGGGCGGGCCACAACAGTCTGGCATCCGCCGCGCATTTGGCGCTCAAAGGCTGGAAAACCGGGATTTTCGAGCGCAGTGCAACAATCGGCGGCGCCGTCCAGACGCGCGAATTCACCCTCCCCGGCTTCCGCCACGATTTCGGCGCGATGAATCTCAGCCTCTTCGCCGGCTCGGCCTTCCACCGGAAATATGCAAATGAATTGAAAGCGCAGGGGCTGGAGTTCGCCCCGGTCGTCGACTGTTTCGCCAGCGCATTCCCCGACGGACGCTGGTTCGGCGTCAGCAACGATCTGGAAAAGACCGCCGCGCGCATCGCCGCCTTCTCCGCTGCCGACGCCGCCACATGGCGCAGGCTGGTCGCCGCCTTCCCGGCGGAGGCCGAGCATCTGTTCCGGCTGCTGGGTTCGCCGATGAGTGCCCGCGCGCTTGCCGGCACGGCGTGGAACCTGTGGCGCAAGAAGGGCATTGCCGGCGCGCTCGATACGGGCCGGCTGCTGCTGTCCTCACCCCGCGCCTGGCTGGAGGAAACTTTCGAGTCGCCGCATATCAGGGCAACGCTCGCCACCTGGGGCATGCATCTCGACTTCGCGCCGGACATCGCCGGCGGCGCCGTCTTCCCCTATCTGGAATCGATGGCCAACCAGAGCTTCGGCATGGTGCTGGGCAAGGGCGGCGCCGACACCATCATCAAGGCGCTGTCGGGCATGGTGACCTCCGCCGGCGGCAGGATCGTCACCGGGGCCGAGGTAGCGGAAATCACGGTTTCAGCCGGCAAGGCTACCGGCGTGCGGCTCGCCTCGGGTGAAACGCATAGCGCCACCAAGGCGGTCATTGCCGGCGTCGCGCCCAAGGCGCTGACCGGCAAGCTGCTGGCGAACGGTTCGGGCGATGCCGGCTTCGATACGGCGATGCAAACATTCCGCCACGCGCCGGGCACCATGATGATCCACCTGGCGCTCGACGATCTGCCGGACTGGCGCGCCGGAGCGGAGCTTCGGCAGTTCGCCTATGTGCATCTGTCTCCGTCGCTCGACGCCATGTCGCGCACCTATCAGCTGGCGATGGCGGGCATGCTGCCGGACGAGCCGGTGCTGGTTGTCGGCCAGCCGACGGCGATCGACCCGTCGCGGGCGCCTCAGGGAAAGCATGTGCTGTGGGTGCAGGTGCGCATGCTGCCCGCCGAAATCCTGGGCGATGCCGCCGGCAAGATCGCGCCGGCGCATTGGGACAAGGTCAAGGAGGTCTACGCCGACCGCGTCCTCGACATCATTGAGACCTACGCGCCCGGCCTGCGCAACAAGATCCTCGGCCGTGCCGTCTTCTCGCCCATCGATCTCGAGCGCGAGAACCCGAACCTCGTCGGCGGCGATCAGGTCTGCGGCAGCCACCATCTGGCGCAGAACTTCCTGTTCCGCCCGGCGCGCGGCTATGCCGGCTGGAACACGCCGGTGGCGCATCTGCACCTCACTGGAGCCGCGACATGGCCGGGCGCCGGCACCGGTGCGGCGTCGGGCTTCATGCTCGCACAACATCTTGGCGGGAGGTAGGAGCCGAGGATTTCCTTGAGGCTGCAAGGGGCAAGGCGCTGCTGCCCAAGAAGCCTGAACCAATGAACTAAGACGCCGCGCGCAGAAACAAAACCAACAAGGGGAACGACCATGACAATCAACAGACGTGAATTGCTGGGATACAGCGCCGCGGCACTCGGGGTGGCCGCCGTCGGCCTGCCGCCGATCGCTAGGGCGGCTGCCGGCGAACTGACCATCGCCTACAACGTCAACTTGCCATCCTGGGATCCAACCACCGGCCCCTCGGCCGTCAACCCGACCATCCAGGGGCTGTACCAGTCGGTGTTCGACCAGTTCATCCCACAGAAGCCCGACCTGTCCTTCGCGCCGGGCCTGCTCACCGAATGGGGCTGGAACGACGACCGCACCAAGATCATGATGACGGTGCGCGAGGGCGTGACCTGGCATGACGGCTCGCCGTTCACTGCCGAGGACGTCGTCTGGTCGCTGCAGCGGGCAGGCGACGAAAAGACCGGCAATCCGATCCAGTTCGTCTGGAAGAACGTCAACAACTTCAAGATCGACGGCAACAAGATCACGGGCGACGTCGTGCAGTTCGACCCTGTCTATTTCAAATGGATGTCGTTCCTGACCGGCTACATCATGCCGAAGGCCTATTACGAGAAGGTCGGCGCCGGAGGTTTCGAGAGGGCGCCGATCGGCACCGGCCCCTACATGGTCGAAAAATTCGAGCGCAACGCCTTCCTGCGGCTCAAGGCAAACCCGAACTATTGGGGCGGCAAGCCGGCCTTCGAGAATGTGACGATCAAGTTCGTCGCCGACGCGGCAAGCCGAGTCGCAGAGATCGAATCCGGCTCCTCGCAAGTGACGCTCGAAATTCCCTATGAGGAGTATGACCGGCTGATCGCCAAGGACGGGCTTGCCGGCTCGTGCAAGAACGTTTCCGACATCGGGATGATCTTCTTCAACGACATCGAGGCGATGCTGGACAAGAACGTCCGCCAGGCCGCCGTGATGGCCGTCGACAAGAAGCTGCTGGTCGATCGCCTGCTGCGCGGCTACGGCCAGCCGATCGATACGCTGGAAACGCCGGAATACGCATCCTACGACGCGTCGATCAAGGTCGAGCACAATCCGGAAAAGGCCAAGGAATTGCTAGCCGCTTCCGGCTATTCGCCGGAAAAGCCGGTCAAGTTCACCATCCAGACGACCAAGGGCTTCAAGCCCAAGGACTATGAGATGATCCAGGCGATCGTCGGCATGTGGCGCAAGGTCGGCATCGAGGCGACGATCGAAGTCTACGAGATCGCCAAGCACTACGAACTGCGCGCCGCCGACAAGCTTGCGCCGGCCGCCTTCTACAATTGGGGCAATGCCATCGGCGATCCGACCACCTCGACCGGCTTTGCCATGTACGGCCCGAGCCCGCATTCGGTGTGGGACAGCCAGGACCTGATCGACATGATCAACCCGCTGTGGGGCGAAAAGGACGAGGCCAAGCGCATCGCCGGCTGGAAGGCTGTCGACAAACACATCGCCGAGCAGGCCTATGTGCTGCCGCTGATCCAGTATGCGCAGCCGATCGTGCATGCCAAGGGCGTCAATGTGGTGCAGCATGTGTCCGGCGCGCTGCTGCCGGCCCTGATGACCCCGGCCTGACCAATATGGGAAGGCGCCCCGTCGCGAGACGGCGTGTCTTCTCCCAACTTGCGCAGGCCCCCTCATCCGGCCCTTCGGGCCACCTTCTCCCCGCTGGGGAGAAGAGACTGGCTCAGCCGTCAGCGACCTCTTCTCCCCTCGGGGAGAAGGTGGCCGCAAGCGGCCGGATGAGGGGGCTGTTCGTCCGATTAATCACTGAAACGCATTAGGCCTGCGCCAGAATGCTCCTGCAAAGATTCATGATCCGTCTTCTGACGATGCTGATCACGCTGTTCGGCGTGGCCGTCGTCGTCTTTGTCGTGATCCGCGTCGCACCCGGCGATCCGATCGCCATGATGCTGCCGCCCGGCGCGACGGATGCCGACATTGCCCGGCTGCGCGCGCTCTACGGCCTCGACAAGACCATCGTCCAGCAATTCTTCATCTGGCTGTCGGGCGTGGCCCGGGGCGATTTCGGCACTTCGATTTCGCTGCGGCAGGATGTGCTGGGTCTCGTCTTCAACCGGCTGCCGGCGACGCTGGAACTCGCCATCGTCGCGCTTGTGATGGCGGTGGCGATCGGCGGCACGACGGCGATCATCGGCGCGCGCGAACGCGGCACGGCGGTCGAGGCCGGCATCGACATCGCCAGCGGCGCGGCGCTTTCGATTCCCGATTTCCTGTGGGGCTTGGTGCTGATCCTGCTGTTCGGCGTGCTGGTGCCGATCTTCGACATTTCCGGGCGGGTGTCGCCGCAACTGGACCTGCCCTTCGTCACCCAGTTCTATCTGTTCGAGAGCCTGTTGCGCCTGCGCCTCGACCTCACTTGGGATCTGCTGAAGCACATGCTGATGCCGGCCGTGGCGCTGGCGCTGCCGCTGGCAGCAATCATCTCGCAGCTGCTGAAACAGTCGCTGAAGGAAGTGCTCGACCTCGACTACGTCGTGCTGGCACGGGTGAAGGGTTTTTCGGAAACGCAGGTCATCCTGCGCGAGGCCTTGAAGAATGCCGCTTTGCCGACGCTGACACTGGTCGGCGTGCAGTTCACCTTCCTGATCGGCGGCACCGTCATCGTCGAACGGCTGTTCTCCTATGAGGGCCTCGGCAATATGGCGATCGACGCGGTCATCAACCGCGACCTGCCTTTGATTCAAGGCATCGTGCTGGTCTTCGCGCTGCTGTTCGTGCTGATCAACCTCAGCGTCGACATGATGTATGCGCTGCTCAATCCGAGGCTGCGCCATGGATGAGGGCCGTGCTCGAAGGCGAGGTGTGTCGCCACGCCTGTGGCTGGCCGGCGGCTGGCTGCTGCTGGCGCTTCTGGCGGCAATCTTCGCGCCGCTGGTCGCGCCGCAGGATCCGCTGGCGCAGGATCTGATGCTGGAGCGGTTGCCGCCATTCTGGATGAATGGAGCCGAACCCGGCTATTGGCTCGGCACCGACAGCCTCGGCCGCGATCTGTTGTCGAGGCTGATCTTTGGCGGCCGCATCGCCTTCATCGTCGCCTTTTCCGCAGCCGTCGCTGCGTGCCTGGTCGGCTCGACGCTAGGCCTGATCGCAGGCTATTTCGGCGGTTGGGCCGACCGCATCATCTCGCGCGTCGTCGATGTCTGGATGGCCTTTCCGCCGGTGCTGTTCGCCATATTGCTGGTGGCGGTGCTCGGCACGGGCTTGAGTTCCGTCATCCTGGCCATCGCCATCATCGACTGGACGCGTTTCTGCCGGGTGATCCGTGCCGAGACAATGGGTCAGTCGCGCATGGACTATGTCGAGAATGCCCGCATCGCCGGCCATGGCCGCATCGGCATCATGCTGCGCGAAGTGCTGCCCAATGTGGTGCCGTCGATCGTCGCATTGCTGTCGCTGGAAATGGGCATCGCCGTTATCGTCGAGGCGATCCTGTCCTTCGTCAATCTGTCGATCTCGACCGACGATCCGACCTGGGGAGGCATCATCGCCGAGGGCCGGCTGTCGATCCATCAGGCCTGGTGGGTGCTCGTGTTCCCGCTGATCACGCTGATCCTCACCGTGCTGTCGTTCAGCCAGTTCGGCGAGGCGCTGAAGACGCGTTTCGATCCGGTGCTGCGATGAGCGCCTGTCTCGACATCAGGGATCTGAGCGCCGTGCTGCCCAACGGCCAGCGCGTATTGCGCTCGGTGTCGCTCTCCGTCCAGCCCGGCGAGGTCCGCGCGCTGGTCGGCGAAAGCGGCGCCGGCAAGACGATGATCGGCAAGGCGGTGCTCGGTGTGCTGCCGTCGAGCGTGCGCATTGTCGAAGGCGACATGCTGCTCGAGGGTGAAGACCTCGGCAAATTGCAACCCAAGGCACGACGCACGCTGATCGGGGCGCGCACGGCGCTGATCCCGCAGGACCCGCTGACCGCGCTCAACCCGTCGCGGCGCATTGGCTCGCAGATGACCGACCGGCTGGTGCGCATCCTCGGCTGGAGTG
The DNA here is from genome assembly GCF_003997735.1 of Mesorhizobium sp. M7A.F.Ca.MR.148.00.0.0. Classification (NCBI taxonomy): domain Bacteria; kingdom Pseudomonadati; phylum Pseudomonadota; class Alphaproteobacteria; order Hyphomicrobiales; family Phyllobacteriaceae; genus Mesorhizobium; species Mesorhizobium sp. M7A.F.Ca.MR.148.00.0.0. Next base: position 8,015 of record NZ_RZTB01000037.1, read on the forward strand.
GCGAGAAGGCCGATACCCGCATCCGGCAATTGCTGGACGAGGTGCAAATCCGCGATCCCGACCGCGTGCTGAAAAGCTATCCGCACGAACTGTCCGGCGGCATGCGCCAGCGCGTGCTGATCGCTGCGGCCTTCGCCGCGGAGCCAAGGCTGATCGTCGCCGACGAGCCGACCACGGCGCTTGATGTGACCGTGCAAAAACAGATCCTGCGGCTGATCGTGCAGTTGCAGCGCGAGCATGGCACGGCGATCCTGTTCGTCACCCATGATCTCGGCGTCGTCGCCAAAATCAGCCAGAGGGTCTCGGTGCTTTATGCCGGCAAGGTGGTGGAGGAGGCCGACACGGCTGCCCTCTTCGCAGCACCGCAGCATCCCTACACGCGAGCGCTGATGGCGGCGACGCCACGCTACACCGATCCTTTCGCCTCGCTGAAGCCGGTGGACGAGGCGGTGCTGGCCGGGCTTGCTTCGGAGATCGCTGCCGCCGACCAAGCCTGGAGGCGGCCGCATGGTTGAACCGTTGTTCTCCGTGCGCGGGCTGAAGGTCGCGCTGCCCGACATGACGCGCAAGCCACTGATCGGCCGCGCGCCATTGGTCGAAATCCTGAAGGGCCTGGATTTCGACCTGCCCAGGGGCTCGGTGACCGGCATCGTCGGCGAATCCGGTTCCGGCAAGTCGACGCTCGGCCGCGCTTTGGTGCGCCTGCTGGAACCCAGCGCAGGCAGCATCACTTTCGACGGCCGCGACATCACCCATCTGCCGGAAGCGGAGCTCAGGCCTCTGCGCCGCAATCTGCAGATGATTTTTCAAGATCCGATGTCGTCGCTCAACCCGCGCCGCACCATTTCCAGCATTATTGCCGCGCCGCTGAAACAGAACGGCCTTGGCGACAATCTGAAGGCGCGAGTCGCCGAGGCGCTGCAGCGTGTCGGCCTGCCGCAAAGTTTCGCCAGCCGCTATCGGCACGAACTGTCGGGCGGCCAGCGCCAGCGCGTCGGCATTGCGCGGGCGCTGGCGCTGTCGCCGAAATTCGTGCTGGCCGACGAGATCGTCTCCGGGCTGGATGTGTCGACCCAGGCGCAGATCCTGACCCTGCTGGAGAAGCTGGCGGCGGAAATGGGGCTGACCGTCGCTTTCATCAGCCACGATCTGTCTGTCATTCGGCGGCTGTGCCGGCAAGTGATCGTCATGCGCGAAGGCATGATCGTCGAAGCGAGCGCCACCGACGCCTTGTTCGACAAGCCGCGGCAAAGCTACACGCGCGATCTCATCGCGACCATTCCGCTGCCCGAGATCGATGCGAGCTGGCTGGACATTCCTTCCGCCGTCAAGGCGCCGACATGAATGCATACGCACGCCGAAGAGCGGGCCTCGAACGTGCGACCACAAAGACCCAAGTCCCGCCAAATGGAGAGGACTGACATGAAGACCACAATCGCAATTGCAACGCTGGCCGCCGGGATGCTCGGCAGCGCCGGCATCGCCTCGGCGGATTCGATCCCGGGCATGCGCGGCCACGACCACACCGGCATCACCGTTCCCGATATGAAGCAAGCGGTCGACTTCTTCACCGAAGTGGTCGGCTGCAAGAAGGCGATGTCGTTCGGTCCGTTCGCCGACGACAAGGGCACCTTCATGCAGGATCTCCTTGGCGTCGACCCGAAGGCGGTGATCGAAGAGGTCACCATGGTCCGCTGCGGCTATGGATCGAACATAGAGCTGTTCAAATACACCGCGCCCGACCAGAAGAACCTAACGCCGAAGAACAGCGACATTGGCGGCTTCCACATCGCCTTCTATGTCGACGACGTCGCCGCTGCCAAAGCCTATCTCGAAGGCAAGGGCGTCAAGACCAGAATGGGACCATTGCCGGTCAAGGAAGGGCCGGCCGCCGGCCAGACCATCCTCTATTTCCAGGCGCCGTGGGGACTGCAACTGGAAGCGATCAGCTATCCCGATGGAATGGCCTATGAGAAGGGCGCCGAGACGGTGCTGTGGAGCCCGAAGAACCCGGAAAAGTGATCCGGCAGCGCGCTTGCGCGATGACACGCAGGCGCGCTTTCGCCATGTCAGGACAATCGTTTTGATATAAAACTTTAAGCTTGAAATATCGTGTCGCCGGCGCGATACTGAACTCCAGCAAGCGAAGAGGAGATCGCAGACATGAAGGTTGCGGTTCTCGGCGGCGGACCAGCCGGCCTCTACTTTGCCATTTCGATGAAGCTGAGGGACGCCGCGCACGATGTGACGGTGTTCGAGCGCAACCGCGCCGACGACACGTTCGGCTGGGGCGTCGTGCTGTCGGCCGAGACGCTCGACAATCTGTCGAAAAACGACCCGGTCAGCGCTGTCTGGATCAAGAAGCACTTTGCCTACTGGGACGACATCGCCGTCATCCATGACGGCGTGCGCACGGTCTCGTCAGGTCACGGTTTCTGCGGCATCGGCCGTAAGCGGCTGCTGGTCCTGCTGCAGCGCCGGGCGCGCGAACTCGGCGTCAAGCTGATGTTCGAGACCGACATTGCAGATCCCAAGCCCTACATGGAGACGCATGATCTGGTCGTCGCGGCCGACGGCCTGAACTCCAGGGCGCGCAACGCTTTCGTCGACATCTTCAAGCCAGACATCGACACCCGCAAATGCAAGTTCGTCTGGCTCGGAACCAACCAGAAATTCGACGACGCCTTCACCTTCATCTTCGAGAAGACCGAGCATGGCTGGGTTTGGGCGCACGCCTACCAGTTCGACAGCGACACCGCGACGTTCATCGTCGAGTGCAGCGAACAGACCTGGGCTGCCTTCGGCTTCGGCGCGATGTCGCAGCAGGAATCGATCGCCGTTTGTGAGCGGATTTTTGAAAAACACCTCGGCGGCCACGCGCTGATGACCAATGCCAACCATATCCGTGGTTCCGCCTGGATCAATTTCCCGCGCGTGCTGTGCGAGCGCTGGTCCTACAAGAATCTGGCGCTGATGGGCGATGCGGCGGCCTCAGCCCATTTCTCGATCGGCTCCGGCACCAAGCTGGCACTGGAAAGTGCCGTGGCGCTGGCCGAATATGTCGAAACCGAGCCGGACCTGGATGCCGCCTTCCGTAGATATGAGGATGCCCGCCGCACCGAGGTGCTGAAGCTGCAATCGGCGGCGCGCAATTCGCTGGAATGGTTCGAGGAGGTCGAGCGCTATCTCGGCCTCGATCCGGTGCAGTTCAACTATTCGCTTTTGACCCGCTCGCAGCGTATCAGTCACGAGAATCTGCGGCTGCGCGATGCCGAATGGCTTGAAAGCGCGGAGGAATGGTTCCAGCGCCAGGCGGGCGCCGGCGGCAACACCCTGCGCCGCGCGCCGATGTTCGCGCCGTTCAAGCTGCGCGACATGAGGCTGCAGAACCGCGTCGTCGTCTCACCGATGGCGCAGTACAAGGCGGTCGACGGTTGCCCGACCGACTGGCATTTCACCCATTATGCCGAGCGGGCCAAGGGCGGCGCAGGGCTCCTCTATATCGAGATGACCTGCGTCAGCCCGGAAGGCCGCATCACGCCTGGTTGTCCCGGTTTCTATGCGCCCGAACATGAGGTGGCGTGGAAGCGGCTGGTCGATTTCGTCCACACCGAGACAGAAGCCAAGATCTGCGCCCAGATCGGCCATTCCGGCGCCAAAGGTTCGACCCGGCTTGGCTGGGAAGGCACCGACGTGCCGCTGGTCTCCGGCAACTGGCCGGTGATCGCCGCCTCGGCCGTGGCGTGGTCGCCGCAGAATCAGGTGCCGAAGGCGATGGATCGCGCGGACATGGACCGCGTGCGCGACGAATTCGTGGCTTCGGCCGAGATGGCCGATCGTTGCGGCTTCGACATGCTCGAGATCCACGCTGCGCATGGCTATCTCTTGTCGTCCTTCATCACGCCGGTCACCAACCGGCGCACGGATGAATATGGCGGTTCGCTTGACAATCGGATGCGCTATCCCCTCGAAATCTTCCGCGCGGTGCGCGCTGCCTGGCGGGCGGAGAAGCCGATCTCGATGCGCATTTCGGCCAATGACTGGGTGGGCATCGAGGGCGTCACACCGGCCGACGCGGTGGAGATCGCACGGCTGCTGCACGAGGCCGGCGTCGACATCTGCGACGTCTCAGCAGGCCAGACCTCGGCACTGGCCAAGCCTGTCTATGGCCGCATGTTCCAGACGCCGTTTTCCGACCGCATCCGCAACGAAGTCGGCATGGCGACGATGGCGGTCGGTAACATCTACGAGCCGGACCATGTCAATTCGATCCTGATGGCCGGCCGCGCCGACCTCGTCGCACTGGCACGGCCGCATCTCGCCGATCCCTACTGGACACTGCATGCCGCCGTCACGCTCGGCGACCGTGGTGTCAAATGGCCGGATCCCTATCTGCCCGGGCGCGACCAGCTCTACCGTCTGGCCGAGCGCGACGCCGCAGCGGGGCTGAAAGTATGACGGCCGCCGCGACGATACCCGGCAAGCATGCGCTGGTCACTGGCGGCGGCTCCGGCGTCGGGCGGGCCATCGCGCTGGCGCTGGCTGCTGCCGGCATCGACGTCACCATCTGCGGCCGCCGGGAAGCAGAGCTCGCTGAGGTGGCCGGCGAGAACGACAGCATCTTCGGCATTGCCGCCGATGTCACCGACGAAGTGGCAATGGCGGCGCTCTACGAGACGGCGCAAGCCGCGCGCGGCCCCTTCGACATCGTCGTCGCCAATGCCGGCATGGCCGGCAGCGCCCCGGCGCACAAAACCGCGCTCAGCGACTGGCAGCGAACGCTCGACGTCAATCTGACCGGCGCCTTCCTGACGGTGAAGCCGGCGCTGGCCGGCATGGCCGTGCGGAAAACAGGACGAATTGTTTTCATCGCCTCGACCGCCGGCCTGAAAGGCTACGCCTACGTCGCGTCTTACGTCGCCGCCAAGCATGGCGTCGTTGGCCTGATGCGGGCGCTTGCCGCCGAAACGGCAAAATCGGGCATCACCGTCAACGCGGTGTGCCCAGGCTTTGTGGAAACCGAAATGCTGGAAGAGTCCATCCAGCGCATCATCGAGAAGACCGGCCGCTCGGTCGAGCAAGCGCGGTCAAGCCTCGCCTCGACCAACCCGCAAGGCCGCTTCATCCAGCCGGATGAGGTCGCCGCCGCCGTGCTGTGGCTGTGCGGCGACGCCGCCCAGTCGATCACCGGACAGGCGATTTCCATCTCAGGAGGCGAAACATGGTAGCCGGCCCCCTGCCCGCGCCGTCGGGACCCGGCAAGGACCGCTTGCGGCTGTGGATCACGCTGCTGCGCGCCTCGCGCACGATCGAGGCCGAGCTGCGCGAACGGCTGAAGAAGGAGTTCAACACGACGCTGCCGCGCTTCGACGTGATGGCAGCACTCTATAGGATGCCGGAAGGCATGCTGATGAGCGACCTGTCGCGTTTCCTGCTGGTCTCCAACGGCAATGTCACGGGCATCGTCGACCGGCTGGTTTCGGAAGGACTTGTCGCCCGCGCGAGGCGCAATGGCGACCGCCGCACGTCGATGGTGCGGCTGACCGAGGAAGGCACGCAGGCCTTCGCCACAATCGCCGCGGCGCATGAAGGCTGGATCGGTGAATTGCTCGGCAAGGTCAGCGAGGACGACGCGCGCCAGCTGACCGGCATGCTGACCTCGTTTCGCAGCAACTGGGAGGGACGCGAATGACCGCAATGGCCGGGCGCAAGCCGAAGCATTTCCTGTGGGAGGTCGAGGGCAGGATCGCCAAGGTCCGGCTCGACCGGCCGGAGCGCAAGAACCCGCTGACCTTCGACAGCTATGCGGAACTCCGCGACACGTTCCGTGACCTCGTCTATGCCGACGATGTCGACGCGGTGGTGTTCCTCTCCAATGGCGGCAATTTCTGCTCCGGCGGCGATGTCCACGACATCATCGGGCCGCTGGTCAAGATGGACATGAAGCAGCTTCTCGCCTTCACCCGCATGACCGGCGATTTCGTCAAGGCGATGCTGAATTGCGGCAAGCCGATCATTGCGGCGGTCGACGGCGTCGCGGTCGGCGCCGGCGCCATCATTGCGATGAGCTCCGATATCCGCATCGCCACGCCGGAAGCCAAGACCGCGTTCCTGTTCACCCGCGTCGGCCTCGCCGGCTGCGACATGGGCGCCTGCGCGATCCTGCCGCGCATCATCGGCCAGGGCCGCGCCGCAGAACTGCTCTACACAGGCCGCACCATGACGGCGACGGAAGGCGAACGCTGGGGTTTCTACAACCGGCTGGTCGATGCCGCCTTGCTGGAGGCCGACGCGCTCGACATGGCGGCGCGCATCGTCTCCGGCCCGACCTTTGCGCACGGCATCACCAAGACGCAGCTCAACCAGGAATGGTCGATGGGTCTCGACCAAGCGATCGAGGCGGAAGCCCAGGCACAGGCGATCTGCATGCAGACCCGCGATTTCGAGCGCGCCTACAAGGCGTTCGTGGCCAAGGAAAAGCCGGTGTTCGAGGGGGATTGAGGATGATGCATTCCGTGGAGACGTCGGCGGGGCAGCGCTCCCCTCTGTCCTACCGGCGCCGTAGAGCGCAGGGCCTGGAGAATAGTGGTGGAAGCACCCATGCCTGACCGCTCCTTCCTCTCTTGGCCGTTCTTCGAAGACCGCCATCGCAAGTGGGCCGAGCAGCTCGACGTATGGTGCGCGAAAAACCTGCCGGTCTCCCACCATGATGTCGACGCCGCCTGCCGCGAGCTGGTCAGCAAGCTCGGGCGAGACGGCTGGCTGAAGCCGACGGCGCTCGACCCAGACAATCCGGGGCCACTCGACGTCCGCACTTTGTGCATCACGCGCGAGACACTCGCCCGTCATGACGGGTTGGCCGATTTCGCCTTCGCCATGCAGGGGCTTGGCACCGGCGCGCTCAGCCTGTTCGGCACGCCGGGGCAGCAGCAATGGCTTTCGAAGACACGTGCCGGCAAGGCGATATCAGCCTTTGCCCTGTCGGAACCGCGCTCGGGATCGGATGTCGCCAACACGGAAATGACGGCGACCCGCGACGGCGACAATTACGTTCTGTCGGGTGAAAAGACCTGGATCTCCAATGGCGGCATCGCCGACCTCTATGTCGTCTTTGCCCGCACCGGCGAGGCGCCGGGCGCCAAGGGGCTTTCCGCCTTCGTCGTGCCTGGCGACGCCAGGGGCCTTGGCATCGCGGAACGGCTGGAAGTGATCGCGCCGCATCCGCTGGCACGGCTGTCTTTCGATCAGGTCCGCCTGCCGGCCGCTGCGCTGATCGGCAGACCCGGCGACGGCTTCCGCATCGCCATGTCGGTGCTCGACGTGTTCCGCTCGACCGTCGGGGCGGCGGCACTCGGCTTTGCCCGCCGCGCGCTGGATGAAAGCATCAAACGGGTGGCCGAACGCAAACTGTTCGGCGCGCCAATGGCCGAACTGCAGATGGTGCAGGGGCATATCGCCGACATGGCGCTCGACGTCGATGCGGCGGCGCTGCTGGTCTACCGCGCCGCCTGGACCAAGGACATGGGTGCCGCGCGGGTTACCCGCGAGGCGGCGATGGCCAAGCTGTTTGCCACCGACAAGGCGCAAGAGGTGATCGACAAGGCCGTGCAGTTGCATGGCGGCGACGGCGTCCGCAAAGGCCATATCGTCGAAAGCCTGTACCGCGAGATCCGCGCGCTGCGCATCTATGAAGGTGCCTCCGACGTGCAGAAAGTGGTGATCGCGAGGCAAGTGATGGGCGCGGCCTGACGGCAGAGATTTTGACGAGCGTTCGATTTTGAAAATTGGGTTTTGGAATACCGGGAGGTTTTGAATGCACAGGATTCTGCAGCCGGAAGGCTGGGCGAAACCTGTCGGCTACGCCAATGGCGTCGCGGCACGCGGGCAGCTCGTCTTCGTCGGCGGACAGGTCGGCTGGAACGGGCAATGCCAGTTCGAGACCGACGATTTTGTCGGCCAGGTGCGGCAAACGCTTCAGAACATCGTCGCGGTGCTGGCGGAAGCCGGTGCCGGGCCGCAGCACATCACCTCGATGACCTGGTATTTCACCGACAAGGCCGAGTATTTGGCCAACCTCAGGGGCATCGGCGAGGCCTATCGCGAGGTCATCGGCCGGCATTTTCCGGCGATGGCCGCCATGCAGGTGATGGCGCTGGTCGAGGATCGCGCCAAGGTGGAGATTCAGGCAACTGCCGTCATCCCGGAATAGGGAGTTCGTTCGTCCGGAGTAAACGCCCCTCGCTTCGTCATCCACGGGCGGAGCAAGGAGCGAAGCGACGCGGCGCAGACCCGAGGATCCATGCCGGGACCTCAAAGCGTTGCAGCAATGCATGGTTCTGCTCCGTCGCACTTGCTGGCCGATGTCGCGGCATGGATCCTCGGGTCTCCGCGACGGAGCTTCGCTCCTGCTCCGCCCGTGGATGACGAAGTTGGGGAGGCTTCGGCAAATTCCGAATGCTCTACCTAAACTGATGATGAAATCCCTGACCGCCAACAGGCAGCCGCTTCCCGGAGCAAAGCTACTACTCCCGCAGTCCCGCCTGTCTCAAAATCGGCAGCACGTGATCGCAGAAATAGGGCAACTCCCTGGTGTAGTTGACGAAGGACAGCGCGATGCCCTGGTAGCCATGCCCGGCGATGGCGGCCATGTCGGCAGCGATCGTTTCCGGCGTTCCGATCAGCGGGTAGGTGCCGGCGCCGCCGGCGAAGCGTTGCCGGTAGCGGTCATAGGCGTGCGGGTCGTGCGACTGCGAGAATTCCTTCTTGCCGGCCATATGGGCATCGACCGCATCGTGGTCGGCCATATCGACCGCATAGCGCGCGTAGTAGGCCTGCGCCTCTTCCATCGTCGGGCGGCAGACGACATGCGCAACCGTGTAGACGCCTACGTCGCGGCCTGCCTTGTCGGCCCGTTCGCTGATATCGGCGACATGCTTGCCGGCATCGCCCATTTCGGAAAAGGTCGTGAACAGATAGTCGCACCGGGCAGCGGCGAAATCGCGGCCCGGCCCACCGAAGGCGGCGTTCATGGTCACCGGGCGCGGAACCTGCAGACTGGCCGGCCGGCTGACGGCTTCCTTGAGGCGGTAATAGGTGCCCTCATAGTCGAGCGGCTCGGCCAAGGCATAAAGCTTTTCCAGGATTTCGATCCATTCGGCCGCCTGATCGTAGCCCTTCTCGACCAACGGCGTGCCAAACATGCCGAATTCCTTCGGGTTCCAGCCGCAGACGATGTTCAAGCCCGCGCGGCTCTGGCTGATATGGTCGACCGTCGCCAGCGCCTTGGCGGCATAGAGCGGATGCACCAGCGGCACATGCACGGTCATGAACAGCCCGATCTGCTCGGTGGCCATGGCAAGAGCCGCCGCCCAGGTGAAGGTCTCGAACGACCATTCCCGCACCTTGTTGCGGCCGCCAAAACCGCGCCAGCGCGCGATCGGCAGCATGAACTCCAGCCCGGCGCGGTCGGCGATCTGAGCCGCCGTCACATTATCCTGCCAGCTCGCCGTCCAGCGTTCCGGAACGTCTGTGATAGCAAGGCCGCCATCGGCATTGGTCGAAAAGACGCCAAGCTTCAATCTGTTCGGGCCGTGCAAAGGGGGTGGTTTGTTCATGTCGCGACCTCCCGGCGAGAGAGCACACGCTAGGCCCGCGCCGAGATATTTCAAGCCTGAAATAGCTTCGGGTCGCCATCGCTCGCGGGTATCGGTTCCAGCGGGCCGCACGGTGTCCGCCACGCAACCGACACCGCAGCTTTTTAAGCTTAAAACTTTCGCCTTGAAAAGCGCCGCACTTTGGATAAGCATTCCACAGTCGATGGCGATTGCCTTGCCGGACGGGCTTGCCGGCCAGTCCATCGTGCAGACCAGTCCATCGTGCCGGCCAGTCCATCGTGGGTGCTCCGGGTGGGAGTCTCAGTTCTTGTCGTTCATACTGTCCCAGTCGTCATCCAATGCGCGCCATGCCTTCAATGACGTGCGCGCGCAGATCCGCGATCTGCAACAAAAAACGTCGCCAACCATGACGGCATTGGTCGCTGCCATGAATTGACGCCCTGCGGTGCGGGGCGGCAAAAAACCGTGCGGGAGCAACCCGCCCGATCAACAACAGAGGGAACACAAATGAGCTTCACACGTCGCAAATTGCTTCTTCTCGCCGCCGCCATCGGCATCGCCGCCGGCCCCGCCACCGCTTATGCCGCCGATGTGCTCAATGTCGGCGCCTACCCGACCAATCCACCCTTCGAGTACAAGAACGAGAGCGGCACTTTCGAAGGCTTTGAAGTCGACATCGTCAACGAAGCCGCCAAGCGCATCGGCATGACCACCGACATCGCCGATCTCGGTTTCCAGGCACTGTTTGCCGCCACCACCTCGAAGCGCATCGACGTCGCCATCTCGTCGATCACCATCACGGCGGAGCGGCTGAAGTCACAGTCGTTCACGCAGCCCTATTATGATTCGGACATGGGCATCGCCACCAAGACCGACAGCGCGATCAAGGCCGAGGCCGACCTCAAGGGCAAGATCATCGGCGTGCTGTCCGGCTCGACCGGCGAAACCTGGGTCAAGGCGCATCAGGAAGCCGATGGCTTCAGCGACGTGAAGGGCTACGACACGCAGCAGAATCTGCTGCTCGACCTCAGCGCCGGCCGCGTCGATGCGGCCGTCAGCGACATTCCGGGCATGGAGTATTCCTTCACCAAGATGAAGGACCTGGTCGTCAAGGAGCGCATCAAGACCGGTGAGCAATACGGCCTGATGATGACCAAGGACCACCCGCTGCTGGGCAAGCTGAACGATGCGCTGAGCGCGATGAAGAAGGACGGCACCCTGGCCGCCATCCACAAGAAGTGGTTCGGCAGCGACGCGCCGGCCGACTCCTCGACCATGAAGGAAATGCCGCTGCCGAAGGCCTGAGCTGAAAGCTGCGCTGACATCGTGCCGGCTTTCCAGGCCGGCACGATTCATTTCATGCTCCAGCGCCGGCTTCCGCGCCGACCGCCTCGCTATCTGCGAGGCATATTGGTTTTAACCTGAGCATGATTGCTCTCGGGTTCGGGAACGCTCCCATGTCGCTGCTGGATACCTTCTTTAACCCCGACGTCATCATGTCCAGCCTGCCGGCGCTGCTGCGCGGCTTCCTGAACACGCTGCTGCTCGGCATTTTGAGCATCGGCATCGGGATCCCCATCGGCCTGGGGATCAGCCTGGTGCGGCTCTATGCGCCGAAGCCGCTGCGCTGGCTCGCGGTCGGCTACACCGACATCTTCCGCGCCCTGCCGGTGCTGGTCGTGCTGATCCTGATCTACTACGCGCTGCCCTTCCTCGGCATACGCCTGTCGTCCTGGGCCTCGGCGGTGACGGCCTTTGCCTTCATCATGTCGGCTTACTCGGCAGAAGTGTTCCGTTCCGGCATCGAGAGCATTCCGCGGGGCCAGTTCGAGGCGTCGCAGGCGCTTGGCCTGCCGTTCCTCCTGACTTTGCGCAAAGTGGTGCTGCCCCAAGCGATCCGCGTCGTCATCCCGCCGATGACCAGCAACTGCGTTTCGATGTTCAAGGACACCTCGCTCGCCTCGACCGTGGCGCTGCCGGAACTCTTGAAGGAAGCGACCAACGCGCAGTCGCTTTACGCCAACCCCTCGCCGCTGATCGGCGCAGCCCTTGTCTATCTCATCTTTCTCTGGCCGATGGTCCGCCTCGTGAGCCTGCTTGAAGAGCGCTTCAAGACCGAAAAGAAGCGCTGACCTCGTCAACCGATCCCACCCCGCCCAAGTCCTCCGCAGGAGCCTACCCCGTGAACAAGCACCAGACCGACAATGCGAATGCCACCGCGTTCCCCGTCGACGCCATCCGCGCCATGTTTCCAGCCCTGCAACGGGCCGGCGACTTCATCTTTTTGGACAATGCCGCCGGCGCGCAAATTCCGCAGAGCGTGCTCGACGCGGTGACCAACCATCTGGTTTCGCACAATGTGCAGCGTGGCGGCCGCTATGGCCGCAGCGTCACGGTCGACCAGTCGGTCGCCGATGCGCGGACAAGCGTCGCGCTGCTGATCAATGCCTATAGCCCGGCGGAAATCTGCTTCGGCATGAACGCCACCTCGTTCATCCGCCTGGTCAGCCTCGGCATCGGCCAGATGCTGCAGGAGCGCGACGAGATCGTCGTCACCGACATGGACCATGACGCCAACATCGCGACCTGGCTGGCGCTGGAATCGGCCGGCGCCAAGTTCAAATGGTGGCGCATGCGCGAGGACGGCAATCTGCATGTCGACGATCTGCGCCCGCTGGTTTCCGACCGCACCCGCCTCGTCGCCTGCACGGTCACCGCGCATTCGATCGGCTCGATCGTCGATGTCGCTTCGGTGGCAGAGATCGCGCACGCGGTCGGCGCCGAAGTGTTCCTCGACTGCGTGCATTACGGACCGCATGGGCTGATCGACGTGCAGGCCTGGGATTGCGACTATCTCGTCTGCTCCGGCTACAAGAATTTCTCGCCGCATATGGGCTTCCTGTGGGGCCGCTTCGAAACGCTGAAGCGGCTGCCGACCTTCCGCGAGGATTTCATCCCCAACGAGCCGCCGTACAAGGTCGAGGCCGGCACCTTCATCTACGAGAACGTCTCGGGGATGGATGCCGCCGTGCAGTATCTGGAACTGATCGGCCGCAATCTGGCGCCGTCCAACAACCGCTCGCGGCGCGACAACATCGTTGCCGGCATGGGCGCCATCCGCGACTATGAGCTGGTGCTGGCGCGTGAGATGCTGGCCGTGCTGAAAGGTTGCGGCGCGACCATCTACGGCGTTGCCGACGAGGCCCGCATCACTGAGCGTGTGCCGACCTTCTGCTTCAACATCGGCACACTGTCGCCGCAGCGGGTCGTCGAGGAAATGGCCGAGATGCAGATCGGCATCCGCGACGGCCATATGTATGCGCCGCGACTGATGAAGCGTCTCAACCTCTCAATGGACAGCGGCGCCATCCGGGCCTCGCTGGTCCACTACAACACGGTCGAGGAGATCCAACGTTTCGGCGAGGCACTGCGCGCCATCATCGCCAAGCTGTCGTGATCGGCGTCTAGAGCGAGATGCAGTCAGGCCGAACCGGCGTGGGCTCCATCTACCTTCAGCGCATTTGTGCGACGCCAAGTTATTCCACCTAGCTGAAATGGACGTTAGGATCGCGCCCGAAGCGGCCATTCGGATATGCATTTTGGGGACGGTGGGAACGGGGCCGACAACGGACTGTCAGCATTTATCGGTAGAATGGCTATTGAGTCGGCCAGGCTCTCATCGCGACATCAGCGATGCGGTGGAGTTCGTCTGGCTGGGCTCCGCTCGCGGCCTCGACGGCGATGCCGCGCAGAATTGCAACCAGGTATCCTGAGAGGGCACCTGTATCGGTGTCCTTGCCGACATCACCGTCTATCTGAGCACGTTCGAGACGTTTAGCTATTTGGTTTCTAAGTTGCCCGCGTCGAAGATTTGTCTCCTTGCGGGCCGACGCGCTGTCGTCGCTCCCTATCAGGGCACCATGCACCATAAGGCAACCTGGCGGATTTCTCGTGTCGGAGTGGAACGCGCATGCACCATATATCAGCCCCGCAGCAAGCGCGCGTGCAGTTGGCGCGTCCAAGGCATTCTGGATGAAATGCGACGTCTCGCGGTCATAGCGGTCGAGCACCTTCAGGAATAACTCTTCCTTGTTGCCGAACGCCGCGTAGAGACTGGGGCGCGTAATGCCTAGCTCTTCAGTAAGGTCAGTCAGCGATGTGCCCTCGTAGCCCTTGCGCCAGAAAAGCCGCATCGCCTGCACGAGTGCTTTCTCGGTATCGAACTCTCTCGGCCTGCCCATAGTCACTCACTCTCTTTATTGTACCGACTGGTATATTATCGCTTGACGCGTGAATCGATCTGCCTTTTATATACCGATCGGTAGACAATGGGGAAGTGAAGCGATGTCGAAGCTGTTGATCTTTTGTACTGCGCTGTTGCTGGCCACGCAGACCGCCAGCGCCAACGTTAAACCGTTTCCGGCCAGCTTCGAAGCGCGCGAGGTCAAGACGGACGGTGTGACGATCCACGTGCGCGTAGGTGGTTCCGGTCCTGCGGTACTAATGCTGCACGGGTACGGTGAGACGGGAGACATGTGGGAGCCGCTCGCCGTTGAAATGGCAAAGGATCACATGGTCATCGTGCCGGATCTACGTGGCATGGGTCTGTCGTCTCATCCTGAGACTGGCTACGACAAGAAAACTCAGGCTGCCGACATGGAAGCAGTGCTGCGCAGCCTAAATATCCAAAGCGTCGATCTCGTCACGCATGACATTGGCAATATGGTGGGTTTTGCCTTTGCTGCGCAGCATCGGGATCAGGTGTCCAAATTTGTGCTGATCGACGCACCTGTTCCCGGCGTCGGCCCCTGGGAAGAAATACTCAAGAACCCGCTTCTCTGGCATTTCAGGTTCGGTGGACCGGATATGGAGCGGCTCGTGGCAGGTCGGGAGCGGATTTATCTCGACCGATTTTGGAACGAGTTTTCTGCCGATCCATCACTTTTCGACGAAGCGTCCCGTGAGCACTATGCCGCTCTCTACGCTTTGCCGGGCGCGATGCACTCCGGCTTCGCGCAGTTCGCAGCCTTCGACCAGGACGCGCTCGACAACAAGGCGATCCTGGAAACGTCAGGAAAGCTGAAGATGCCCTTGCTGGCAATCGGAGGAGAAATGTCGTTCGGTACTCAAATGGCGACGGTGATGCGCTTCGCCGCGGACAACGTTACCGAGGGCGTCATTCCCGGTTCGGGACATTGGATCATGGAGGAGAATCCGGTCGCCACGGTGAAAGTAGTCACTGACTTCCTCAGATAAACGCGATCGGTTTGCTATCAGCTTTCAGGCATCGCGCAAACAGAGTTTGGTGGACGACTTGGGCGCAAAGCTGCCGTCCACTTCGCGGAAGACGTAAGTCGTGTTCGGGCAAAACTCAATCGTTCAGAGTAATTGGGTTTTGGCTCAAGCCGCCTTCTTCTTCGCCAGTCTTGCCTTGATCGAGGCGACGTCGGCGCGCGGGGTCGCGGCGAACAGCGTCCTGGTGTAGCTGTGCTTGGGGTCGGCGAAGACCTCGTCGCGCGAGCCGTATTCGACCGCCTCGCCGAAATACATCACCATCACATCGTCGGCGATGTAGCGCACCACGGACAGATCGTGGCTAATGAAGACATAGGTCAGCTGGAACTCGTCCTGCAGGTCGGCGAGCAGGTTGAGCACCTGTGCCTGCACAGAAAGATCGAGCGCCGAGACCGGCTCGTCCAGCACCAGCAGGCTTGGGTTGAGCATCAGCGCGCGGGCAATGGCAATGCGCTGGCGCTGGCCGCCCGAGAACATATGGGGATAGCGGTTGTAGTGCTCGTGGCCGAGGCCGACCTTCTTCAGCATCTTCATCGCAAGGTCGCGCCGCTCGGCCGCCGGCTTGTCGGTGTTGATCAGCAGAGGCTCGCCCAGCACGTCGCCGATCTTCTGGCGCGGATTGAGCGATCCATAGGGGTTCTGGAAGACGATCTGGACCTTGCGGCGCATCTCTTTGGTCAATCCGCCCTTGGCGATGTCGACCTTGTTGCCGTCGATGAACAGGTCGCCTGACGTCGCCGGATCGATCAGCGTGATGATGCGGGCGAGCGTCGACTTGCCGCAGCCGCTCTCGCCGACGATGGCCAGCGTCTTGCCCTTGTCGACCTTGAACGAGACGCCCTTGACCGCGTGCACGGTACGCGGCCCGGTGAACAGGCCACCACCGATGTGGTAGTCGCGGACAATGTTCTTGCCTTCGAGAACCGTGGTGCTCATGAGGCGGCTCCAACTGCCGAAGGCGCCGGCTCGAACATCATGTCGGAAACGGTCGGCAACCGGTCGCCGACGGCGTTCTCCGGCAGCGCCGACAAAAGCGCCCGCGTGTAGTTGCTCTTGGGCGATTCAAACAGCGACAGCACGTCGGCCTCTTCCATCTTGCGGCCCTTGTACTGGACGATGACGCGATCGGCGGTCTCGGCCACCACGCCCATATTGTGGGTGATCATGATCAGGCCCATGCCGTATTTGGCCTGCAGCGAAACCAGCAGATCGAGGATCTGCTTCTGGATGGTGACGTCGAGCGCCGTCGTCGGCTCGTCGGCGATCAGCAGCTTCGGATTGCAGGCGATGGCGATGGCGATCATGACGCGCTGGCATTGGCCGCCCGACATCTGGTGCGGAAACGAGCTCAGCCGTTCTTCCGGATCGGCGATGCCGACCAGCTTCATCAATTCGATGGCGCGGGCCCGCCGCTGAGCGCGATCCATGCCCATGTGGAAGCGCAGCACCTCCTCAATCTGGAAGCCGACGTTGAAGCACGGGTTGAGGCTGGCGACCGGCTCCTGGAAGATCATCGAGATGTCCTTGCCGACGATCTTGCGGCGTTCGGACGGGCTGAGCTTCAGCAGATCGACGCCGTCGAAGGCCATGCGGTCGGCCTTGACGGTTGCGGTGTTGGGCAACAGGCCCATCACCGCCAGCATCGCCACCGACTTGCCGGAACCGGACTCGCCGACGATCGCCAGCACTTCGCGCGGCTCGACCGACAGGTCGATGCCTTGCACGGCCATGAACGGTCCGGCCGCGGTGTCGAAGGAAACGGTGAGGTTCTTGATCTCGAGCAGAGGCATGCTCACGACCTCTTCAGCTTGGGGTCGAGCGCGTCGCGCAGGCCGTCGCCGATCAGGTTGATGGCGAAGACGGTGATCAGGATGGCGAGGCCGGGGAAGGTCACCACCCACCAGGCGCGCAGGATGAACTCGCGCGCTTCGGCCAGCATGGTGCCCCATTCCGGCGTCGGCGGCTGCGCGCCCATGCCGAGGAAGCCAAGGGCCGCCGCCTCGAGGATGGCGTTGGAGAAGGACAGCGTCGCCTGCACGATCAGCGGCGCGATGCAGTTGGGCAGGATGGTGACCAGCATCAGCCTGAGATGGCTGGCCCCGGCGACCTTGGCCGAGACGACATATTCGCGGGTCTTCTCGGCCATCACGGCGGCGCGGGTGAGCCGGGCGAAATGCGGCTGCAGCACAAAGGCGATGGCGATCATGGCGTTGACGAGGCCAGGGCCGAGAACCGCGACAAGCACCAGGGCCAGCAGCAGCGACGGGAAGGCCAGGATGATGTCCATGACGCGCATGATCAGCGTGTCGACCCAGCCGCGGCAGTAGCCGGCGAGCAGGCCGAGAATGACGCCTGAGATCAGCGCTGACGTGACGACGACGAAGCCGATGGCGAGCGAGAACCGCGAGCCGTAGATCAGCCGCGACAGTATATCGCGGCCGACAGCGTCGGTGCCGAGCAGGAACTGCGCGTTGCCGCCTTCCTGCCAGGCCGGCGGCGTCAGGAAGAAGTCGCGGAACTGATCGTCCGGCGAATGGGGCGCCAGCAGCGGCGCGAAGATGGCGATCAGGATCAGCAGCGCAAAGACGAAGAGCCCGATCACCGCGCCCTTGTTGACGGAGAAGTAGTGCCAGAACTCGCCGAACATCTGCAGCCTCGCGTCCTGCGGCTTGACGACGGTCGCGGCTTCGATGGTGGCTGGGCCTTCGTTGCTCATGTCAGTTGGCCCGGATGCGTGGGTTGATGACGGCGTAGAGCACGTCGACGATGAGGTTGACCGACATGACGATCAGCGCGATCAAAAGCAACCCGCCCTGCACGGTGAAATAGTCGCGCTTGGAAATGGCGTCGATCATCCATTTGCCGATGCCGGGCCAGGAGAAGATGCTCTCGGTCAGGATGGCGCCGGTCAAAAGCGTGCCGACCTGCAGGCCGATGGTGGTGACGACCGGGATCAGCGCGTTGCGGAAGGCATGCAGGCCGATGACGCGGCGCGGCGCCAGGCCCTTGGCACGCGCGGTGCGGACATAGTCCTCACCCAGCACTTCGAGCATCGCCGAGCGCGTCTGCCTGGCGATGACTGCGAGCGGGATAGTGCCGAGCACGATCGTGGGCAGGACGAGGTGCGACAGTGCCGAGCGGAATGCGCCCTTCTGGCCCGAGATCAGCGAATCGATGGTCATGAAACCGGTCACCGGCTTGAAGAAATAGAGAAGGTCGATGCGGCCGGAAACCGGCGTCCAGTGCAGCGTGCCGGAGAAGACGATGATCAGCAGCAGGCCCCACCAGAAGATCGGCATGGAATAGCCCGCCAGCGCCGTGCCCATGGTCAGCTGGTCGAACCAGGAACCACGGCGGATGGCGGCGAAGATGCCGGCGGCGACACCCAGGACAACGGCAAAGATCATGGCGAAGATGGCGAGCTCGACCGTTGCCGGGAAGCGAACCAGGAAATCCTTGAGCACCGGGGTCTTGGTTGAAAACGAGGTGCCGAAATCACCGCTGAGGATGTTGGTCAGATAGGTCAGATATTGTTGCCAGATCGGCAGGTCGAAACCGAACTGGTGCATCAGCGCCGTGTGGCGTTCGGGCGACAGGCCGCGTTCGCCCGCAAGCACCAGCACCGGATCACCGGGCAGGATGCGCACGAAGCCAAAGGCGAGGATGGTTATCCCGATGAAGGTCGGGATGATGAGGGCGAGCTTGCCGAGGATATAACGCAGCATGGCGGGCGAGTGGGGGCGTCACCACATGGTGGCGCCCCCGTTTCGCAACCTTATTCGGCGATATCGACGCCGTCGAAGCGGTGGATCCCGAGCGGATCCATCGCAAAGCCGGTGACGGTCTTCTGCATCGGCATGAACACCTTGGAGTGAGCGAGCGTCGCCCAGGGTGCCTGTTCCTTGAAGATGACCTGTGCCTGTTCATAGAGCTTGGTGCGCTCGGCCTGGTCCGAAACGGTCTTGGCCTTGTTGATGAGCGCATCGAAGTCCTTGTTGCACCATTCCGCGCGGTTGTTCGAACCGACGGAAGCGCAGCTCAGGAGCACGCCGAGGAAGTTGTCCGGATCGCCATTGTCGCCGGTCCAGCCGACGATGACGGCGCCGTCGTGATCGACCGCGGAAGCGCGCTTGAGGTATTCACCCCAATCGTAGCTGACGATCTCGACGGTGACGCCGACTTTGGCGAAGTCCGACTGGATCAGTTCGGCGGTGCGGCGCGCGTTCGGCATATATGGGCGCGACACCGGCATGGCCCAGACGTTCATCTTGAGGTCCTTGACGCCGGCCTCTTCAAGCAGCTTCTTGGCCGCATCCGGATCGTAAGGATCGTCCTTCACTTCCTTGTTGTAGGACCACATGGTCGGCGGGATCGGATTGATCGCCACCTGCCCGGCGCCCTGGAAGACGGCGTCGATGATGGCCTTCTTGTTGATGGCCATGTTGAGGGCCTTGCGGACGCGCACGTCGTCGAACGGCTTCTGCTGGGTGTTGTACATCAGCGCGCCGACATTGAGGCCTTCCTGCTCCTCGACCTTCAGGTTCGGATCGGCCTGCAGGCCGGCGATGTCGGCCGGTGCCGGGTACGACATGATGTTGCATTCGCCGGCTTTGAGCTTCTGCGCGCGCACCGCCGGATCGGTGGTGATGGCGAAGACCAGATCGTCGATCTTCTGCTTGCCGCCCCAATAGTCCGGGTTGGCCTTGTAGCGGATGGCGGCGTCGGTCTGGTAGTCGACGAAGATGAACGGACCGGTGCCGATCGGCTTCTGGTTGAACAGCTCAGGCGTCTTGTCGGCCTGCAGCTTGTCGGCATATTCCTTGGAGACGACCGAAGCGAAATCCATGCCCAGCGTTGGAATGAAGGTGATCGCCGGCTCCTTGAGGGTGAACTTCACCGTCAGGTCGTCGACCTTCTCGACCTTGGCGATGTTTTCGCCGAACTGGTCATTGTAATACTGGTATGCAATACCCGGAATGTACTGAAACCAAGGGCCGTTCTTGTCGACCTGGCGTTCGAACGAGAACACCACGTCGTCAGCGTTGAAGTCGCGCGTCGGGGTGAAATAGTCGGTCGCGGCGAACTTGACGCCCTTGCGCAGCTTGAAGACATATTCCTTGCCATCGTCGGAGATCGTCCAGCTCTCGGCCAGGCCCGGCGAGGTCGTCGTCTTGCCGTGATCGAATTCGACAAGGCGGTTGAAGACGGTGCGCGATGACGCGTCGAACGTCTGGCCTGCGGTATACGGCGCCGGATCGAAACCCTCCGGCGAAGCTTCCGCGCAGTAGACCAGAGTTTTCGCATTGGCCACGCCGCCCAGGACGCTTGCAGCCAGCAACGCGGCTGCAAAAGTCAGCTTCTTATTCATTGAGCACTCCCTGATGTTCTTCCAAGCCCCTCTATCAGGCTCGCGAAGCGCGCATATAAGCACCGTTTTTCCGGCTTTGGAACACCCCGTTTGCTTACCCCGCGGGAAGCAGGAAAAAAATCCGCTATTTTGCCAGATTGCAGAAAAAATTAGCAGTTTCTTCCATTCACGAGATTGTTAACAACCGACTTTTTTTATTGATCGCCAAGCTGACGATATAAATGTTCCCCGCGCTTCCGAGCGGCCGAGGGAGGCGCCAGAACACCGTTTGGCAGCGCTGGCGGCGGCAAGGACTTTCGACGGCAAATCTTTCGCCGTGTTGCCGCAAGGGCAAGACTTGCACGGTCACCAAGGGAGGCAATACATAGGGTATAACGACCGCAGCGGAGGGCGCCCTTGTCAATTCAGAGGCGAGGTCAATTCAGGGGCGAGCGCGGCGCGAATGAACAAGACTTGTCCAGGGAGGAACGGGTGGCAAAAGCATCAAGGACGACGACGGTGAAAGCGGGAGCCAAGGCGCCGTCGAAAGCAGCCGGCACTGCCAAGCCGAAAGCACCCGTTGCCAAAGCCGCCACGCCGAAGGCGGCCGCGGCGCCCGTAAGGGCAAGCACAAAGCCGGCGGTGAAAGCCCCGGCCAAGGCCGCGGCCGGAAAGACGGCGCCGGGGAGTAAAGCGGGTGCGGCAAAGCCTGCTGTCAAGCAGGCGTCGAAGGCTGCGGCGGCGGTGAAGGCCCCACCGGCGGCAAGGCCGGCCGACGCCATCGCCAACCGATTGCCGAAAGCATTGACGGCGCTGGCCGCCGGCTTGCCGGAAAAGCCGTGGCTCAAGAGCTATCCGAAAAACGTGCAGGCGGAGATCGGCGCCCTGCCCTACAGCTCGATCGGCGATTTCCTCGTCGGCGCCTGCAAGCAGTTTTCCGCGCAGCCGGCCTTCACCTGCATGGACAAGTCCATCAGCTACACCGATGTCGAGCGGCTGTCGGCGGCCTTCGGCGCCTACCTGCAATCGAAAGGCCTGCAGAAAGGCGCGCGCGTCGCGCTGATGATGCCGAACGTGCTGCAATATCCGGTGGCGATGATGGCGATCTTGCGCGCCGGCTATGTCGTGGTGAATATCAATCCGCTCTACACGCCGCGCGAGCTCGAACACCAGTTGAAGGATTCCGGTGCGCAAGCCATCGTCATCCTGGAAAACTTCGCCAACACCTTGCAGGCGGTGATCGCGAGGACGGCGGTCAAGCATGTGGTGGTCGCCGCGATGGGCGACATGCTCGGCGGCCTGAAGGGCACCATCGTCAATTTCGTCGTTCGCCGGGTGAAGAAGATGGTGCCGGCATGGTCCTTGCCCGGCCATGTCAAGTTCAATGCCGCCATGAAGGCCGGCGCCGGCATGGGCTTCAAGCCGGCCAAGGTGGAAGCCGACGATGTCGCCTTCCTGCAATATACGGGCGGCACCACGGGCGTGTCGAAGGGCGCCACACTGCTGCACAGAAACGTGCTCGCCAACGTCGCGCAGAACGCGCAGTGGATGGAGGACGCCTACACGATCAAGCCGAAACCGGCGCACCCCAACTTTATCTGCGCGCTGCCGCTCTATCATATTTTCGCGCTGACCGTGAACGCACTGATGGGCATGCAGCAAGGCGCCCGCAATGTGCTCATTCCCAATCCGCGCGACATTCCCGGCTTCGTCAAGGAACTGCAGAAGTATCCGGTGCACATCTTTCCCGGCCTCAACACGCTGTTCAACGCGCTGCTCAACAATGAGGATTTCCGCAAGCTTGACTTCAAGCCGCTGGTCCTGACGCTGGGCGGCGGCATGGCGGTGCAGAAGGGCGTCGCCGAACGCTGGAAGACGCTGACCGGTTGTTCGGTCACCGAAGGCTACGGCCTCTCGGAAACCTCGCCGGTCGCCACCGCCAACAAGTTCACCGCCGGCGACTTCACCGGCACCATCGGCTTGCCGCTGCCCTCGACCGAGATCGCCATCCGCGACGACGACGGCAACAATTTGCCGCTCGGCGAGGTCGGCGAGGTCTGCATCCGAGGACCGCAGGTGATGGCGGGCTACTGGAACCGGCCCGATGAGACCGCCAAGGTGATGACCAAGGATGGCTACTTCAAATCCGGCGACATGGGCTTCATGGACGAGCGCGGCTACACCAAGATCGTCGACCGCAAGAAGGACATGATCCTGGTTTCGGGCTTCAACGTCTATCCCAACGAGCTTGAGGAAGTCGTGGCCATGCATCCGGGCGTGCTCGAAGTGGCGGCGGTCGGCGTGCCGGACGAGCATTCGGGCGAGGTGCCGAAACTGTTCGTGGTCAAGAAGGATCCGGCGCTGACCGCAGAGACGCTCACCGCCTTCTGCCGCGAGAACCTGACCGGCTACAAGCGGCCCAAATACATAGAATTCAGGACCGAGCTGCCGAAGACGCCGGTCGGCAAGATCCTGCGGCGAGCGTTGCGCGAATAGTGGACGGCGATCTTGCCGACAACGATGCTCTGGATCGATGCTCACGCCTCGACCCGGCAACCTTCATCAAGGCGAACATGCGCCTTGTCCCCGTGCCTGCGCTTCCAGAAATCCAGTTTTATACAGCTCACCCCGGCAGCGGATTGAGGCGGCTCGTCGAGCCCGAAGACGATGCGGAAGACGCGCCGGAGCCACAACCGCCCTACTGGGCCTATGCATGGGCCGGCGGCACCGTGCTCGCACGCTATGTCCTTGACCATCCAACAACCGTGGCGGGACGCCGCGTGCTCGACCTTGGTGCCGGCTCCGGCCTTGTCGGCATCGCTGCCGCCAAGGCCGGGGCACGCGAAGTGATCGCCGCCGAGATCGACCGCAACGGCGTTGCCGCTCTTGAGCTCAACGCGGTCGCCAACGGCGTTGCCATCACAATAATAGGCGAAGACATCACCGCCGGTCCGCCGCCGGCAGTTGACCTCGTGCTCGCAGGCGATGTTTTCTACGGGCGCGACGTTGCTTTACGCGTCACCCCGTTCCTCGATCGCTGCCTGGCAGCCGGCATCGACGTGCTGGTCGGCGATCCCCGTCGCAACGATCTGCCGCTGTCCCGACTGCGGTTGCTCGCCGAATACCAGGTGCCGGATTTCGGCGACGCGAAGGGTGCTGCAACCAAGCCGAGCGGTGTCTTTTCGTTTGAGGCGGAAGAGCGCTGACGCTGAGATCAATCCCAGTCACTCGGAATGGCCGGGTTCGACCTCGTCCCGGACCTTTGTCAGGTGAGTACGACTGCCAGAAGGCTGCCATACAGAGCTGACATTCGGCGGCGCAAAATTGGGGTATGATCCAAGGCGCGTTATTCGGGCGTCGTAGGGTGGCTCGGCGAGTCGCAAAACGGCGGGATGGCGCGTTGCTGCCATCACCCCCGGCAATGTCGATGTTGCGTTGTCTAACGCTCAGTTCTTCAAGGTCCCCGTCTCAAGCTTGGAGTGCCGCATGGTTGGCCCGCAAGAACTCGGCCGCTGTCATCGGCTTGCGGCCCAAGAGTTTCTCGAGATCCCCCGCCGTGCCGCCCCATTCTCCGGCGTTGATGCCTTGCACCCACACAAGCGCGAAGCGGGCGGCCTGCTCGGGCAGACCCGCCGCCACTAAGTGGGCGATGTAATCGTGATCCGAGCCGGAAACAAACGGCACTCGCTTGCCGCTGACATCCGACAGGATCTGTGCGACATCCGCGAAGGACACGGCGGGATCGCCATACAGCGAGTATGTCTTGTATTCATGGCCGTCTTGGCTCAGCACAATGGCATGCGCCTCTGCTAGGTCGTCACGGCTGGCATAGCCCGCCTTGCCCGCACCAGCCGGCACGTGAACCCCGGTCTCCAGGGCGTTTCCGCCGATGTAGAATGGGATGCTCTCGATAAAGGGCGGATGACGGACGAGCGTGTAGGCTAGGCCGGATGCCTTCAGTTTTTCCTCGACGAACAAATCCTGCTCGGTGATATCCGGCAAGGTGAAGGCGGATCCTGCTTCGTGGATGATCGGCATATAGACGATGTGCTTAACGCCCGCCTGCCGAGCTGCGCTAATGGCATTTTGGTGCTGGGTATTGCGATCGGTAAAGGCGGTGGCGGATACGAGCATTAGCTTATCAATGCCCTCGAACGCGCGCACCAGTCCGTCATATTCGAGATAGTCGCCCTGGCGGATCTCAATCCTATCGGCCGCCAGATCGGCCGCCTTGGCGGGATCGCGGGCCAGGCCGACGAGATCGCTGGCGGGCAACCGCTTCAGGAGATGTTGGAGAGTTTTTCGGCCGATATTGCCGGTTGCGCCGGTTACGAGGATCTTGGCCATGGTGATTTCCTTTGGGCTTTTGCACATCGACACCGTCGTCCGATCCAGGTAAGTCAGAACAGACCTGCAAACCAGTACCGACTATTTGGTAAGTGCCAAAATTCGGAGATCGACGTGACCGAGACAAATTTCCAATGCGGCCTGGAAGCGGTTCTTGCCATCCTTGGAGGCAAGTGGAAGCCGCTTGTCGTCTATCATCTGGCCAGCGGGCCCAAACGCACCGGTCAACTCCGCAGGCTCGTTACCAACGTGAGCGAGAAAATGCTGATCCAGCACCTGAAAGAACTGACGGATGATGGCGTTATTCGTCGCATTGACTTTCAGACGGTGCCGCCGCACGTCGAGTATGAACTAACCGACTTTGGTCAAAGCCTGGCCGGAGTACTCGCGCCCTTGTGCGAATGGGGAACTCATCATACGTCCGAGGTAGCCCTGATCGTGCAAAATCGATCGCGCCCTTCTGCAGGTGCGTAGCGGTCCCAAATCTGGCGGTGGACCAAGGTCCGCCTTTGAGGGAACAGCCCGTCTCCTTTCCACCAATCTCAGCCGTGGGCGGGAAAGCCCAAGTTAATTTGCCCGGCCTCCGCCGTCAGATCGTCTCCTTGACCCGCGCCGAGAGAAAATCCGGCAGGTCGGCGACCGAATCCAGGACCACATCGGCAATGCCGGCCAGCGATTCGCGGGTGCCGGTGCCGGAGAGCACGCCGACCGCCAGCCCGCAGCCGCCGGCACGCGCCATTTCGAGGTCGTGCCTGTTGTCGCCGACCATGGCGATTTCCGCCGGCTTGAGGCCGGTGAGGTCGCTGAAGGCCAGGATGGTGTCGGGCGCCGGCTTCGGATTGGCCACCGCGTCGTAGCCATAGGCCGCGTCGAACAATTGGGCGACGCCGAGCGTCACCAGCGTCTTTTCCGCGCCGCTGGTCGAATCGTTGGTGGCGACGCCAAGCCGGTAGGATTTCCTGTGCAAGGCCGTCAAGGTGTCGACGATGCCGGGCAATGCCACAGCCATTGTCGAGCCCTGTATCGAGGTGATTTCGTTGAAGCGGGCAACCGCAAGCATCTGGTCCTCGTTGGACAGGCGTGGGAACCACAATTCGACGACGTCGAGATTGGTGCCGGACGCAAAGATCGAGTCCGGTTTGAAGCGCTTGTTGGCGAAATCGAAGCCGGCGGCGGCCAGCAGCCTGTCGGCTTTCCAGCGATCACCCTCGGACGCATCCATGGCCATGAAATCGGCAATGCCGAGCCAGGTGGCGTTGAAGTCGACAAGCGTTCCGTCCTTGTCGAACAATATTCCCTTGATGTCTGCCAAACTTTTCACTCCGAGCCACGCAAATGGTGGATGAATCCCACGAGGCCAGCGGTCGATGCATCCCGCTTGGCGGCACTTTCCTTGCCCTTCACGACAGGCAACAGGCCGGTGGCCAGTTCCTTGCCGAGTTCGACACCCCACTGGTCGAAGGAGTTGATGTTGAACAGCGTGCCCTCGACAAAGACGCGGTGCTCGTAGAGCGCGATCAGCCGGCCGAAGGTGCGCGGGTCGAGTTTGCGGTAGAGGATGGTCAGCGAGGGCCGGTTGCCCGAGAAGACGCGGTGCGGGGCTATCTTGTCGACCTCGGCCGGCTTCATGCCCTTGGCCAGCATCTGGGCGCGGGCTTCGTCCAGCGTGCGGCCCTTCATCAGCGCTTCCGACTGCGCCAGGCAGTTGGCGAGCAGCAGATCGTGCTGGTGTTTGAGTTCCGGCTCGTGGCCGACCGCCGCGGCGAGGAACTCGACCGGGATGAAATCGGTGCCCTGGTGCAGCAGCTGGAAGAAGGCATGCTGGCCGTTGGTGCCGGGCTCGCCCCAGACCAGCGGTCCGGTCGGCGTCGTCACCTCTGTGCCTTCGAGGGTGACGCTCTTGCCGTTCGATTCCATGTCGAGCTGCTGCAGATAGGCCGGCAGCCTGGACAGGCGCTGGTCATACGGGATGACGGCGCGCGCCGGGTAGCCGCAGATGACGCGATGCCACCAGCCGACCAGTCCAAGCAGCGCCGGCAGGTTCTCCTGCACCGGCGCGGTGCGGAAATGCTCGTCCATCTCGTGCGCGCCATCGAGGAAGGCGCGAAAATTCCGCGGGCCGACAGCGATCATCACCGGCAGGCCGATGGCGCCCCAGAGCGAATAGCGGCCGCCGACCCAGTCCCAGAAGCCGAAGACGCGATCCGGCTCGATGCCGAACTTGGCCACCAGGTCGAGTGCGGTGGAGACGGCGGCGAAATGCTTGCCGACCGCTTCCTTACCCAGTGCTTCCTGCACCCATTTCCGAGCGGTTTCGGCGTTGGTCATCGTTTCGACGGTGGTGAAGGTCTTGGAAGCGATGATGAAAAGCGTGGTTTCGGCGGACAGGCCCTTCAGTGTGTCGTGGATATGGGCGCCGTCGATGTTGGAAACGTAATGTGCGCGCGGCCCGTCATGATAGGGCGCCAGCGCCAGCGTCGCCATGGCCGGGCCGAGATCGGAACCGCCGATGCCGATGTTGACGATGTCGGTGATCTTCTTGCCGGTGGCGCCAGCCGCCTTGCCCGAGCGCACGGCATCAGCAAAGGCGCCCATGGCGTCGAGCACGGCGATGACGTCAGCCTTGACGTCCTGGCCATCGACGGTGACGCCCTTGCCGGTCAGGTTGCGCAGCGCCGTGTGCAGCACGGCACGGTCCTCGGTGACGTTGATCTTCTTGCCGGCGAACGTGGCGGCGCGGCGGCCTTCGAGATCGGCGGCCTGGGCGAGCTTTTCCAGCAGATCCATGGTGGTCGCGTCGACCGCGCATTTCGACCAGTCGAGCAGCAGATCGCCGTCGGTGGCGGAGAATTCCACGAACCGCTTGGGATCGGCGGCGAAGGCCTGGCGCATGTTGGCGGGCACCGCCGCGCGGTGGTCACGCAAGGCGGCGAGCTGTTTTTGAAAGGACGATTGATCCACTGCCAAACTCCGAGACCTCGAGCCATCATTACGGACCGGATGTTTCCGGCGCGTGTCGTCGCGACAATCTATCGGGCCGAACTCCACCCGATTCAATGCGCAGCGATGACGCACACCGTCACCCAGCGATGACGCAGACGTCACGCGGCGATGACGCAGACGTCACGTACGGTGTCATCGCCGGGATGAGGCGCCGCGTCACCCCAGGATGCCGCAACGCGGCATCAAAAGGACGTGAAGGATCACTGGCATAAATCCCAACGATCAGAAAAATTGATTGGCGCAACCCCTTGTGCCACGGTTACGTTCGGCTGGTCCAGCCAAGCGGAAAAGGCTGGCCATCAAGGAAATCTCCCATGCCACAGCGAAACGACACGGCGATATGGTCCGGCCTGTTCCGGATTTCGGCCGAATCCGGCCAAACCCTGCAGGCGCAGATCCGCCAGGCCATCGTAGCCGCCATTCTCGACCGCCAGATCGCCGCTTCTATGCCGCTTCCTTCCTGCCGGATCCTGGCCGAAAAACTTGGCGTGGCTCGCGGAACCGTGGTGCTGGCGTTCCAGCAGCTCGTCGACCAGGGTTTCCTGGTGGCGCGCGAGCGGCGTGGCCATTTCGTCAATCCCGATGTGCTGGCGACACCGGCCAAGCCGCACCAGAAGGCGCCCGACCAGGCCAACGAGATCGACTGGAAGGCACGCCGCAAGATCGCCGCCAGCGACATGCCGCCGCCGGCCAAGCACGAGAACTGGATCAAGTCGTCCTATCCCTTCGTCTACGGGCAGTTCGACCCGGCGCTGTTCCCGACCGCCGAGTGGCGCGAGTGCAACCGCATGGCCCTTGCCGTGTTGGAAATCCGCAACTGGGCGTCCGACATGGTCGACCGTGACGATCCGCTGTTGATCGAGCAGATCCAGGCGCGGCTCCTGCCCCGGCGCGGCATCTTTGCCAACCCGGACGAAATCATCGTCACGCTGGGCGCCCAGAACGCGCTCTACATGCTGGCGACGCTGCTGATGTCCAAAGGCTCCAAGGTGGCGATGGAAGACCCGGGCTATCCCGATGCCCGCTCGATCTTCCGCCTTGCCGGCGCGGAGATACAGCCGGTGCCGGTCGACCAGTCCGGCATCGTAACTGCTTCTATCCCCAACGATTCCGGCTTCGTCTTCGTCACGCCCAGCCATCATTGCCCGACCATGGTGCCGTTGTCGGCAGAGCGGCGGCAGGATCTTCTGGCGCGAGCCAACCGCTACAACCAGATCATCATCGAGGACGGCTATGACAGCCAGCTTCTCGACGAGGCACCGCAGCAAGCACTGAAGAGCCTCGATCGTTCTGGCCGCGTCGTCTATGTCGGCTCGATGTCCAAGACGCTGGCTCCGGGCCTGCGGCTCGGCTACATCGTGGCGTCCGCCGGACTGATCGCGGAGCTCAGGGCGCTGCGCCGCTTCATGCTGCGTCACCCGCCGGCCAACAATCAGCGCGCCGTAGCGCTGTTCCTGTCGCTCGGCCACCACGAGGCGCTGGTGCGGCGGCTGTCTTCAGCCTTCGACGAGCGGCGTAAGCGGCTGGTCCATGCGATTTCCGCCTTCCTGCCGGAATGGCGTTCGACCGATTCGGCCGGCGGCACGTCGCTGTGGCTCGAAGGGCCGCGCGGCACCGATTCGCGCGGGCTGGCCGAGGCAGCCGCCTCGCGCAGCGTCATCATCGAGCCAGGCGACCGTTTCTTCGATCGCACTGAAAAGCCTTCGCGTTTCATGCGGCTGGGCATCTCGTCGATCGCACTGCAGCACATCGAGCCAGGCATTCGCGAACTGGCCACGGCCGCCGGACGCAGACCCGCGGCCGCCTGATCCATCGTCGATCTCTCGTGACCGGAGCCGTTCGCAGCGGCTCCGGTATTTTAGCTCTGGCACATGGAACTGGGCCAGCTGGCCCATAGGATGGGCCAGTGCCAGCGGCATAGTCGGCGTCAGGGGAAGAAGCAGGCCGATGGTGGACCAACCGCCACGAATTCCTGCCGACGAAGGTGGAGTGCTTCCATGCCAGTGGCTGTCGAACAGCAGGACACGCCGGCGAACCGTCGTCCGCAGCGCTCCGGTCTTCGCGAAACAGGACATGCCATGCGATTATCTCCCCTGGTGGAGGATACCAGACCACAGCACAAGGCCATCGAGGGCGGCGGCTACGGGCCGCTGCGCGGGGATGACCGCGAGCGTATCCACGAGGGCGTGCTGACGCTTTTGGAGACAGTGGGTTTCGCCAACGCCATTCCTTCCTGCATAAAGGTGCTGACCAAGATGGGGGCGGTCCACGGCGACGATGGCCGCGTCCGCTTTCCGCGCGCGCTCGTGCTCGACACCATCAAGCGAGCGGCACGACATTTCACGCTTCATGGCCAAGACCCCAGGCACGACATGGTGGTCCAGGGCAAGCGCGTGCACTACGGCACGGCAGGCATCGCCGTGCACCTGGTGGATCTGGAGAAGCGCGAGTACCGCGAGTCCAAGCTGCAGGATATTTATGATGCCGCCCGCATCGTCGACGGGCTGGACAACATCCATTTCTTCCAGCGGCCGATGGTGGCGCGCGACATCGCCGATCCGCTCGAGATGGATTTCAACACGCTTTATGCCTGTGTGATGGGAACATCGAAGCACGTCGGAACATCCTTCACCGTGCGTGAGAACGTGAAGCCTGCGCTTGAAATGCTGTACGCCATCGCCGGCGGCGAGGAGAATTTCCGTGCCCGGCCGTTCGTTTCCAACTCCAACTCATTCGTCGTGCCGCCAATGAAGTTCGCCGAGGATGCCTGCGGCGTGCTTGAGGCCTGCGTCGAAGGCGGCATCCCGATCCTGCTGCTGTCGACCGGCCAGTCCGGCACCACGGCACCCGCGGCGATGGCCGGCGCCGTCGTGCAAGCAGTGGCCGAAGTGCTGGCCGGCCTCGTCTATGTCAACGCGCTCAAGCCCGGCCATCCGGCGATCTTCGGCGCATGGCCGTTCATGTCGGACCTGCGCACCGGCGCCATGGCGGGCGGGTCGGCCGAGCAGTCGGTGGCAACGGCGGCCTGTGCCCAGATGGCGCAATTCTACGACCTGCCCGGTGGCTCCGCCGCCGGCATGACGGATTCGAAATTGCCCGATATTCAGTCCGGCTACGAAAAGGGCATCACCAATGTGATGGCCGGCCTCTCCGGCCTCAACCTCGTCTACGAGGCGGCCGGCATGCATGCCTCGCTGCTCGGCTTCTGCCTGGAGAGCCTGGTCATCGACAACGACATGCTCGGTCATTGCCTGGGCTGCGCGCGTGGCATCGACGTGACTGACGAGGCCCTGTCGATCGACAGCATCGCCGAGGTCTGCCTCAAGGGTCCGGGCCACTATCTCGACAACGAACAAACGCTCAAGCTGATGCAGACCGAGCACTTCTATCCCGCCCTCGGCGATCGTTCCTCGCCGAAGGAATGGAACGAAAAAGGCCGGCCTGATATATTGCTGCGTGCGATCACCGAGAAGAAACGCATTCTTGCCGAGCGATTTCCGCGCCACGTGCCAAAACAGGTCGACGACAGATTGCGTGCCCGCTTCGGCAACCTGATCCACCTGCCGCGCACGCAAATGGGTGCCTGACCGGAGACGAGTTCGTGCAGCCATACAGCCACCACCCGGAACCAATTCAGGACGGAAAACCGCTTCACACTTTTCCTGGAATTGCGCTCTTCGTTTGACGCAATTCCTAACAGAAAACCGCTTCACACTTTTCCTGGAATTGCTCCGGGATCAACCATCGGGCAGAACGACAAATGAGTGTGCATCCTATCCAGCAAGCACCCACCGACGGCGACGCGATCGATCGGCTGGTGGCATCTCATCGGCCAGGTCACGGCCTGGTGCGCGCCTTCTATCATGATCTGGCGATCTTCGAGCGCGACATGGAACGTGTCTTTCGCCGCCACTGGCACTGCCTGGCGCATGCCAGCGTCATCGCGAACCCGGGCGATTTCGAGCTGTTCAAGCTGGGTGACGAGGCGGTCATCCTGACGCGCGGCATGGATGGCACCGTGCATGCCATGCTCAATGTCTGCCGCCACCGTGGTGCCGAGGTCTGCACCAAGGAGAAGGGCAATGCGAAGATGTTCGTGTGCCCCTACCACGCATGGGCCTATTCCAATGACGGATCCTTGCGTGCCGCGCGCCTGATGCCAAAGGATTTCGACCGCTCGGCGCACGGGCTGAAGAAGCTTCATGTCCGCGTCGCTTCCGGGCTGGTCTTCATTTCCTTCGCCGAGACGCCGCTCGATTTCGATCCGATCGAACAGTCGCTGCGCACGAGCTGCGGCCAATATGGCTGGGGCGACGCCAAGGTGGCGTATCGCCAGTCCTATGCGCTCGACGCCAACTGGAAGCTCGCCGTCGAGAACTATGTCGAATGTTACCATTGCGGGCCGGCGCATCCGGAATATTCGCAGACGCATGCGCTGGAAAAACCGGCCGAGATGATCGAGCAGCTCAATGCCGCGATGGAGCAACGCACCTGCGCGCTCGGCATCGAGATCGGCAGCGCCAACCGCTGGCAGAACTCGGCCGCCGGACAGGAGGCGATCCACACTTTCCGCTATGCGCTCTATGACGGCGTTTCCAGCGGCAGCAAGGACGGCTCGCCGGTCGCGCCGCTGATGGGCCGTTTCACCGACTATGATGGTGGCGTGACATCGATCCATCTTGGCGGTACGACCTTTCTCGTCTGTTATCCCGATCACGGCATGATCTATCGTTTCATCCCGAAAACAGCTGGTACCTGTGAGATGGAGCTGATCTGGCTGGTGCGCGGCGACGCGGTCGAGGGCCAGGACTACGATCTGGAGAAGCTGACCTGGCTGTGGAAGGTCACCACCGAAGAGGACAAGAAGATCATCGAGCACACCGCGCGCGGCGTGCGCTCGCACTATTTCGTGCCCGGACCGATCGCGCCGATGGAATACAACGAACTGCGCTACATCGGCTGGTATCTCGAGGAGATCAGCCGGGCCTGATCGGCTCGGCTGCCGCAGGGGATCAGGCAGATCTTGCCTTTCGCGTCATTCCGCGCTGAGCCCGTATCGGTCGACGACTTCAGCGTTGATGAGCTTGGCATGCAGCGTCATCAGCACGATCTGCGCGTCGAGGCTGTCGCCGGTTTCAAGTGCCGCCTCGATGCGACGCTCGGCTTCCAGCGTCCGCTCATGGCCATTGGCTTGCTCGAAGGTTTCCGGACCCGCGATGCAATAGCTGCATAATTGTGCCACCGACGCATAGGTGCCCGGCGGCGGCTCGTCGGGCCAGCGATCCTTCATCAGGTTGACGAGGGTAAGCTTCACGCCCTCCGGCACAAGGGCTGGATGCAGATCGGCGCCGCGCAAGGCATCGTCGAGCTGCCTCAAGTCGCCCGAACGGCCGAACATTCCGAGGAAGCCGAGGGAAGAGCGCCGTCCGGCCATGATGTTTCCTTCCGTTTCCAGCCCACTTAGGTGGTGGGCAAGCGGATTACAAAGGCGGTGCTGTCTAACCAGCCGCCGCCAGCAAGACCCCTGCAAGGGCGGATAGCGCGAGTGTCGGCAGCATGCCGACTTTCAGCTTCAGGATGGCGACCATGGCGGCCACGGATAGCAAGGCCGCACGCCAGTCGATGGACGAAAGCACCGGCACGTTCATGCCAAGCCCCGTCGCGTGCACCTCACGGAAAATGACATGCAAAGCAAACCATAGGGCCAGATTCATGATCACCCCAACAATTGCGGCGGTGATCGCGCCCAGTGCGGCCGACAATGCCTTGTTGCCGCGCAAGGCCTCGATGTAGGGCGCCCCGAGGAATATCCAGAAGAAGCAGGGCGTGAACGTCACCCACAGGGTGAGCAGCGCCCCCAGCGATCCGGCAAGTAACGGGTCGAGCGAGCCGGAATGGCGGAACGCGGCGATGAAGCCGACGAACTGCAGCACCAGGATGAGCGGTCCTGGCGTCGTTTCTGCAAGTCCAAGACCGTCCACCATTTCACCCGGCGCCAGCCAGCCGAAGGACTGGACGGCTGCCTGCGCGACATAGGCGAGCACCGCATAGGCGCCACCGAAGGTGACGACAGCCATCAGGCTGAAGAACCGGCCTATCTCGGTCCAGACGCTTGCGGAGCCGGTGAACCACCAGATCAAAAGAACAGGCCCGAGCCAGATCGGCAGCCAGATGGCGAGGGTGCGCGGCGCGTGCCATTTGGTCGGTTTGACATGGGCCAGTTCGCCACGCTCGAACATCAGGTCGACCGCTCCCTTGGAGTCGGCAACACCGTCCTTGCCATGGGCCGAGCCGGAAAACAGGCCGGGAGCAACGCGGTCCCCCAGCCATCCCGTCAGGCCGGCGAGAAGGACGATGAGCGGAAACGGCACATTCAACGCATAGATGGCAATGAACGCCGCGACCGCGATCGACACCATGACCCGGTTCTTGAGGGCGCGTCGCCCGATCCGGATCACCGCCTCGATGACAATGGCGAGCACCGCCGCCTTCACCCCGAAAAACAGCGCCGCGACGAGCGGCATGTCGCCATAGAGGACGTACAGGCTGCTCAAGGCGAGCATGACAAGCGCGCCCGGCACGACGAACAGGATGCCGGCGACAAGGCCACCGGCCGTCCTGTGCAGCAGCCAACCGATGTAGATGGCGAGTTGCTGGGCTTCCGGGCCAGGCAGCAGCATGCAGTAATTCAACGCATGCAGGAAACGCCGTTCCCCGATCCAGCGCCGCTCCTCGACCAGTTCCTTGTGCATCAGTGCGATCTGCCCGGCCGGACCGCCAAAGCTGAGCAATCCGATTTTCGCCCAGACCTTCGTGGCTTCCGCGAAGGTCGGCGCAGCCGGAACCGGGATGTTTTCCGCTGTATCCGCCGGGACGAGAGCGCTCATGTCGGTTTCCCCGCAGCGGGCCAGTTGTGCGTTTCTTCGGTGGCGTCGCGACACCAGCGGAAGAACGCGTCGTAGAGCAGCATGCCTGCTTCCAGTTGTTCCAAATCGTCGCGGAACATACGCGACAGACCCAGCGAGGCAGCCAGAAAACCGGCCGCCTGGGGCACCAGGTCGAGGCTTGCGGTGTCGGCCGCGCGCACGATCAACGCCAGGCGATCGAGCGCCCCGGATTCCAACCCGAACTCCTCGATCATGGTGTCGAAGGTGCAGCGTTCGCCGCGATGGCTCCAGAACACATTGTCGATGTCGAACGGCACGGCCTGAAAGCGGTCGGCAACAGCCAATACTTCAGCGGGTTCGACAAACAGGAACACGGCGTCGGGGTCGAGGAAACGCCGGATCAGCCATGGGCAAGCGATGCGGTCGACCTTCGGGCGGGATCGCGTCACCCAGACGGTGGCGCCCTTTTCATTGCGTGGCGGCAACTTGGCGGTGCGGACCAGAAGCCCCCCGGCATCGCGCCAGGCCTCAAAGCCGCCTTCAAGGGATTCGGCTGATATCCCCTCATGGCGCATCCATGCGACGACGCCTTGCGAGAGCTTTTGCCCCTTCTGGCAGACGACGGCCACCGGCTTGCCGGCGAATGCAGCGGCCCAGGTCGAAACGGTTTTGAAATCGCGCCGGCACGACGCCGGCAACAGCCGCGGATCGGCGTCGAAATCTTCATCTATGCGAACATCGACAATGACAGGTGCACCCGGCAGACCTATGAGCCGGGACAATTGCGGTACGGTGATAGCGGTTGTTGACGGCATGGCGTCCACCTCCTGAAAAGAGAAGCTTGGACGCGAACGTTGGGCTGACGCCTCACGGGGTCGTCGCGATGCACCCCTTGTCATGATGGTGGATTTGTTGGGCGCGCTTGTCAAGGACGGTGACCGTTCTCGACCCACCCGGCCGGGATGCAACACGCTGACCGGAAAACCGACGGCGGCCTGATTTGATCAAGCCGCCATCCGTCGATTCAGATCAATGATTGTCCCGCGGCACGCCGCTGGTGTGCGCGACATCCTGGTATTTCACCGCCGGCTTCAGCACCATCCCCTCCGAGAACTGCGCGACCATGCCGCGCTGGATCTCCTGCCAGGGCGTCTGGTGCTTGGGATAGTGGAAGCCACCATTGTTCTGCAACTCGGCGCGGCGCCGGGTGATCTCGTCGTCGGTGACGAGGATGTCGGCCGTGCCCTTGCGCAAGTCGATGCGGACCCGGTCGCCCGTCTTGAGCAGCGCCAGTCCGCCGCCGATCGCGGCTTCCGGCGAGGCGTTGAGGATCGAGGGCGAACCCGACGTGCCCGACTGGCGGCCGTCACCGATGCAAGCGAGCGCGTGGATGCCCTTCTTGATGAGATAGGCCGGCGGCTGCATGTTGACGACCTCGGCACCGCCGGGATAGCCGACCGGGCCAGCGCCGCGCATGAACAGGATGGTGTGTTCGTCGATGCCTTGCGCCGGGTCGTCGATGCGGGCGTGGTAATCCTCCGGCCCGTCGAAAACCATGGCGTTACCTTCGAAAGCCTCGGGATCCTTGGGGTTGGAGAGATAGCGTTCGCGGAATTCCGGCGAGATGCCGCTGGTCTTCATGATCGCCGAATCGAACAGATTGCCCCGAAGATTGATGAAGCCGGCATTGGCCTTCAGCGGCTTGGCGACAGAGCGGATGACGTCGGGATTTTCGTTGGCAACGCCCTCGCTGTTCTCACCGATCGACTTGCCGTTGACGGTGCGCGCGCCGGGATGCGGCAACAGCCCGCCCTTCATCAGTTCGGCGATGACCGCCGGCACGCCGCCGGCATGATGGTAGTCCTCGCCGAGGTATTCGCCCGTCGGCTGCAAATTGACCAGCAGCGGCACATTGAGGCCGACCGTCTGCCAGTCGTCATTGTCGAGCTTGACTCCAAGGTGGCGGGCGATGGCGTTGAGATGGATAGGCGCGTTGGTCGAGCCGCCAATGGCCGAGTTGACGACGATGGCGTTCTCGAAAGCCTCCCTCGTCATGATGTCGGACGGCTTCAGATCCGCATGCACCATCTCGACGATGCGTTTTCCGGTCTCATAGGAAATCTGGCCGCGCTCGCGGTAGGGCGCGGGAATGGCGGCCGAGCCCGGCAACTGCATGCCAAGCGCCTCGGCCAGCGAGTTCATCGTGGTGGCGGTGCCCATGGTGTTGCAATAGCCGGTGGACGGCGCCGACGAGGCGACGATGTCCATGAACTCGTCATAATCGATTTCGCCGGCCGACAGGCGCTGGCGTGATTCCCAGACGATGGTGCCGGAGCCGGTGCGCTTGCCCTTGTGCCAGCCATTGAGCATCGGGCCGACCGACAGGGCGATCGCCGGGATGTTGACGGTGGCCGCCGCCATCAGCAGGGCCGGTGTCGTCTTGTCGCAACCGATGGTCAGCACGACGCCATCGAGCGGATAGCCGTAGAGCACCTCGACAAGGCTGAGATAGGCAAGGTTGCGGTCAAGTGCCGCGGTCGGGCGCTTGCCGGTCTCCTGGATCGGATGGCAAGGAAACTCGAAAGGAATGCCGCCCATCGAGACGATGCCTTCGCGCACACGCTTGGCGAGTTCGATATGGTGACGGTTGCAAGGCGACAGATCCGAGCCGGTCTGGGCGATGCCGATCAGCGGCTTGCCGGACATCAGTTCGGCGCGCGTCAGACCGTAATTGAGATAGCGCTCGAGATAGAGCGCCGTCATGCCCGGGTTGTCGGGATTGTCGAACCACTCCTGCGAGCGAAATTTTTTCTTATGGGTGGGGGCGCCTGCCATCATGGTCTCCGTATTTGTAAGACAAATCGATATGGCAACGCGCGGGAGCAGGCAAGAGGGCGTGCGGTCGCAACCGGACTTTGGTGCGATAGACACGCACCGAGCCGTGCGTTACGGGTTCGGGCAGTCTTGTCCGGGAGGTTTTCATGGCTTTGGTGATCGAAGGCGAGGAGCGCATTGCCGCACCGCTGCAAAAAGTGTGGGAAGCGCTGAACGATCCCGAGGTCTTGAAGGCGACCATTCCCGGCTGCCAGAGCCTGGAGATGAAGTCGCCGACCGAGATGGCGGCAACCGTGGTGGTGAAGATCGGACCGATCAAGGCGACGTTCAACGGCGAAGTGACGCTGAAGAACCTGAAGCCGCCGCACTCCTACACCATCCAGGGCGAAGGCAAGGGCGGCATTGCAGGCTTCGCCAGGGGGGGCGCCGACGTGACGCTGACGGCGGATGGACCCGACGCCACGATATTGAACTACGCGGCCAAGGCCGATGTCGGGGGCAAGATCGCACAGCTTGGCAGCCGTCTGATCGAATCGACCTCGAAGAAACTGGCTGGACAGTTTTTTTCCAGCTTTGGCGAGAAGGTCGGCGCGGCCTAGGCTGCAGCACGGCGGCGCCTGCTATTCAAACACAATACTCGGCACGGCAGCAGCAGCCGCACCACGCTCTTCGTTGACCCGGTCCCAGACCTTCGAGGCGATGTCGCGGTAGATTTTCGCTTCGGGGCCATCGGGCTTGGAGACGACAACCGGCGTGCCGGCATCCGAGCTTTCGCGAATGCCCATTTCGAGCGGCACCTCACCGAGGAAGGTGACGCCGAGGCGCTCGGCCTCGCGGCGGGCGCCGCCATGGCCAAAGATGTCGTAGCGCTTGCCGGTGTCCGGGGCGATGAAATAGCTCATGTTCTCGACGATGCCGAGCAACGGGACGTCGACCTTCTTGAACATGTTGAGGCCTTTTCGCGCGTCGATCAGGGCCAGATCCTGTGGCGTCGAGACGATGACAGCACCAGCCAGCGGCACCTGCTGGGCCATGGTCAACTGCGCGTCGCCAGTGCCGGGCGGCATGTCGACGACGAGCACGTCGAGACGGCCCCATTCGACCTCGCGCAGCATCTGCGTCAGCGCCGACATCACCATCGGGCCGCGCCAGATCATCGGCGTTTCCTCGTCGACGAGGAAACCCATCGACATTACCTTCAGGCCGTAATTCTCCATCGGTTTCAGGATCTTGCCGTCGACGGTCTGCGGCCGGCCGTGGATGTTGAGCAGCCTGGGCATGGACGGTCCGTAGATGTCGGCATCCAGCACGCCGACGCGCAGGCCGTTGGCGGCGAGGCCGAGCGCGATGTTGACGGCGGTGGTCGACTTGCCGACGCCGCCCTTGCCGGAAGCAACGGCAATGATCGCCTCGATACCGGGCACGCCACGTTTGCCCGAACTGTGCGAGGCGGGCGCGTGCGGAGCCGCACGCGGCGCGGCGGCAGCGGGCGCAGCCGGCGGAACGGGCCTGGGTGCGGGGCGCGACGGAACCGGCGCCTCCATGCCGCCGCCCTTCTTCTCGGCCGTCAGCGCGACGACCGCGCCGGCGACCCCGGGGATTGCCTTGACGACGCGCTCGGCGGCGGCGCGCAGCGGCTCCATTTCCTGGGCACGAGCGGCGGGAACGGTAATCGAGAAGAAGACCTTCCCGTCGGCGATGAAAATCTCCGAAACCATGCCGAGGTCGACGATGTTGCCGGTGAAATCCGGCCCGTTGACCGTCTTCAGACGCTCGATGACGATTTCCTTGGTGACGGACATGGCAGTTTTTCCTTACGCAGCTTGCGCCTGAGATGCAGCTTGCACCTGAGATAATGCAGTTTCCGGACAGAACCAAGCCGTGGAGCAATGGCTGCCTTGGCGTGCCTGGAAAAGCGGCGGGTCCTGTCGGATTTCATCCGCGCCAAACGTCTTCCAGATAATCGAGCGCCGATGCGGCCAACAATCAGGTCGAGCGACAGTCGTCAAACGATCGCGGCGACCTATTTCGGTGACCAGCACGGGGTCGACAACCAGGAAAGGAGACCATCATGCTCGCAAACAGCAATGCAACGGCCAATCTCGCGGTGAAGGATCTCGCGAAAGCCAAGGCTTTCTATGAGGGAACGCTTGGCTTGAAACAGGTGCACGACGAGGGGGGCGAACTGATCGTCTACAAAAGTGGCGATACCACCATCAACGTCTATCACTCCCAATTTGCCGGAACCAACAAGGCGACAGCGGTGACATGGATGGTTGGCGACGAGATCGGCAGCATCGTCAAGGAACTGAAGACGAAGGGCGTCACCTTCGAGCACTATGAGATGCCGGGCTTGACGCTGGAGGGCGATCTCCACGTCGGTTACGGAATGAAGGTCGCCTGGTTCAAGGACCCGGACGGCAACATCCTGAACCTTGTGGACAGGTAGATTTCTTTACGTCACCTCGCCAGGCCAACCGCCAGGTAGGTGAGCGCCGAAATCAAAGCGGTGGCCGGCAAGGTGACGATCCAGGCAATGACGATGTTGCCGGCAATGCCCCAGCGCACGGCCGAGACGCGGCGGGCGGCGCCGACGCCGATAATGGCGCCAGTGATGGTGTGCGTGGTCGACACGGGAATGCCGAGCCAGGTCGCGGCAAACAGGGTGATCGCCCCGCCGGTCTCGGCGCAAAAACCCTGCATCGGGTTCAGCCGCGTGATCTTCGAGCCCATGGTGTGGACGATGCGCCAGCCGCCGAACAGGGTGCCGAGCGCCAGTGCCGCCTGACAGGTGAGGACAACCCAGAGCGGTACATGGAAAGTCGCGCCAAGCATGCCTTGCGAATAGAGCAGCACGGCAATAATGCCCATGGTCTTCTGCGCGTCATTGCCACCGTGCCCGAGCGAATAGAGCGAGGCGGAAAAGAACTGCATGACGCGGAACGTGCTGTCGACCGCAAACGGCGTCTGGCGCACGAACAGCCACGAGACGACAAGAATCAGGACGAGCGCCAGGATAAAGCCGGTCGCTGGCGACAGGACGATTGCCGCAACCGTCTTGCCAAGCCCTGTCCAGACGATGGCGCCCACGCCTGCCTTTGCCACACCGGCACCTACCAGGCCGCCGATCAACGCATGCGAGCTGCTCGACGGGATGCCGGCGATCCAGGTGACGATGTTCCAGACGATGGCGCCGACGAGCGCCGAGAAGATGACCGCCGGGGTGACGATGCTGACATCGACGATACCCTTGCCCACTGTCTCGGCGACGTGGAGGCCGAAGAACATGAAGGCGATGAAGTTGAAGAAAGCCGCCCACAATACCGCGTATTGCGGCCTTAGCACGCGGGTGGAGACGATGGTGGCAATGGAGTTGGCGGCATCGTGCAAGCCGTTGAGAAAGTCGAAGAACAGCGCGACGCCGACGAGGCCGACCAGCACGGGAAAGGCAATGGTGGCTTCCATCACCTAGACATT
>NZ_RZTB01000380.1:0-533 GCF_003997735.1 Mesorhizobium sp. M7A.F.Ca.MR.148.00.0.0
AGACATTGGCGAAATTTACGATCTCTATAGCAACGTCAAGGAGAAGCGCGAGGTGTTGCAGATGTGGTCAAATCACATCGAATGGCTGATCAAGCAGGCTGCGGATGACGCTCTGGCGGCGTAGCTGCTGGCATGGGCGGAAGATGCGGCGCAACAATCGTCAGAGCCTCATCGAATTGGAGATCATGCTTGACCAGCAAATGCGCGGCCAATGCTTCGATGGCTGACCAGTGATCGAGTACTAGCCGGGCCGTGCGATCTTCGATCCGCCCCCAATCGGGGCGGCGCGGCATCAGGAACCGCAACTCACCATAGATTCGCTTGGCATCCGCGTAGTCGCTGCTCCCCTCATTCCCATCGGACGCATTCATCGCCATATCGCGCGGGTCCAGATAGCCTTCGAATGCGGATTCTGCAAAAGGACCTGCCAGACACGCAACTATCTCTTGGATCGCTTCATCGCGTTGGAAATGTCGATCCATATCGTCCTCGAAAATCGGCTTTCGCTCCGAGGTGAATCCTTGCGCTGAATA
>NZ_RZTB01000381.1:0-525 GCF_003997735.1 Mesorhizobium sp. M7A.F.Ca.MR.148.00.0.0
TAACCAGCAATATCAAGCCATTCGCCGATGAGCCCGGTGCCGGCCCCGGCATCGAGCAGTGGTGCTGAACCGCGCGGCAGATGGCGGGCCAGCAACGCAAGGCAGATCGTCGGATGGCGATAGCCGGCGGCCGACATGTCGGCGTCATAGGTTTCCGACCAGCGGTCATAGAGTGCGGCCACCTCTTCGGGCCGCTTTGCCGCGTAGGCCGCGCCGAGCGCGCCCTGATGTTTGCTGTCCGCCACTTTTATCCATTCCGCCAATTTTTGATCTCGCAGTGATGATAGCCAAAGCGCGAAAATTGTGGAACCGTCGCTGCGACAAATAACAGCGTGGGGGCGCAGGCATGGTGACAGACGAGGCGCGTGCCGCACTGGACGCCATTCCCATGCTGGCCGGCTACAGCGGGCCGCTGGAACGGCTGGGCGGCCTCACCAATCTCGTCTTCAAGGCCGGCGACTTCTGCCTGCGCATTCCCGGCAAGGGCACCGAGGAATACATCAACCGGGCCAACGAAGCGGTGGC
>NZ_RZTB01000382.1:0-524 GCF_003997735.1 Mesorhizobium sp. M7A.F.Ca.MR.148.00.0.0
CTCGCCAAAGTCCTCCTTGAGGCTTTCAATGTGTCCCTTCATCCACTCGGCCACGTCGGTTTCAAGGATGCTGTAATCTATGCTCCGCATTGTATTGCTCCTGTTGCCGCCTCGCCCCGCTGGGGCGACTGGCCATCCGATAGCGGGCAGGCGCCAGCCTCGTCAAACCAAATAAAGTCAATGCGTTAGTGGAATAGTTCCTCTGCCGGAACCATCCCGCGAGCGGGCCAATCTATTGCCCTCGTTTTCAACTTCCAGCATTCTGCGCCAAACTGGGAGGGATGGATGCGTTCCATGTTCATAGCCACGCTGCTCGGCTTGGCGCTTGTTGGGTGCAACAATACGACGTCGTCAGGGCAGTGGCGTGAGGTTCAGGCCACAACAAAAGACAGCCGTTTCGAGAGGGCCAAGGCAATTTGCAATGGTCGCGCAGGCGAAACGCAGGTGATGGCGGGACGGCTCTGGATTGCCGGAGCGATGGCAGCGAACAACACCTTCAAAGCCTGCATGGCGGAACAGGGGTT
>NZ_RZTB01000383.1:0-524 GCF_003997735.1 Mesorhizobium sp. M7A.F.Ca.MR.148.00.0.0
TGTCAGCACCTCGCCGTCGGCCAGGAAGCTGACACCGTGCTCGCCAACGATGCTGCCGCCACGCAGCACCGCGAAACCGATCTCGCCGACCGGGCGCGGACCGGTGATGCCGTCGCGAGCGCGCCTCGCAACGGTATCGAGCTCGATGCCACGTCCCTTGGCCGCAGCTTCGCCCAGCATCAGCGCCGTGCCTGACGGCGCATCGACCTTGGAGTGATGGTGGGCCTCGAGGATCTCGATGTCGCAGTCTGGACCGAGCGCCCGGGCCGCCTTCTCGACCAGCCCGGTTAGCATGTTGAGCCCAAGCGAGTAACTGCCGGAGCGCACTATGGCCACGCTCTTCGCGGCGGCCGCAACAGCGGCAAGCTCAGCGGCGTCGAAGCCGGTCGAACCGATCACATGTGCGGGCCCGCCGCGCTCGGCGCAAACCCTGGCCAGGTCGGCCGAGGCAGCCGGCGTGGTGAAATCGATCAGATTTCGGCCATGGAAAGCGCCTCGTCGCGGCTCACCAGACCTTCGCCGAC
>NZ_RZTB01000384.1:0-514 GCF_003997735.1 Mesorhizobium sp. M7A.F.Ca.MR.148.00.0.0
CCGACGGCGCCGGCGCGATCACCTACGC
Organism: Mesorhizobium sp. M7A.F.Ca.MR.148.00.0.0; assembly: GCF_003997735.1. Lineage (NCBI taxonomy): Bacteria > Pseudomonadati > Pseudomonadota > Alphaproteobacteria > Hyphomicrobiales > Phyllobacteriaceae > Mesorhizobium > Mesorhizobium sp. M7A.F.Ca.MR.148.00.0.0. The sequence continues at coordinate 29 of NZ_RZTB01000384.1, forward strand.
GCTTGGCTTCAATGCCGGAGCGACCGGGCTGGTCGACACGGCGAGCGGCCAGGCCGTGGTGCTGAGCCTCGAAGCCGGCCAGGTGGTTGGCCGTGCGGGTATCGGTGGCGCGATCGTGTTCACGGTCACCACCGATGCGTCGGGCAGTGTGACGCTCGACCAGCAGCGTGCGGTCGTCCATCCGACGGCCAACCCGAACGAGCCGGTCAGCCTGAATGCCGACAATCTGGTGACGCTGACGGCAACGATCACCGACAAGGACGGCGACAGCTCGGCTGCGACGCTCAACATCGGCCAGAACCTGACCTTCCTCGATGACGGCCCGACGATCTCTGCGCCTGGCGCCAGCAACTCGCTGACGGTCGACGAGACGGTCCTCGCGACCAACGACACGCAGAGCTTCGCCGGTGCCTTCACGTCGAGCTATGGCGCCGACGGCGCCGGCGCGATCACCTACGCGCTTGGCTTCAATGCCGGAGCGACCGG
>NZ_RZTB01000385.1:0-508 GCF_003997735.1 Mesorhizobium sp. M7A.F.Ca.MR.148.00.0.0
AAGAACTACTTCGCAAACGCCGGATACGCTTCCGTCAAAACGTGAAATGCTCTAGGCGAAATGCGGGCGCATGCGTCGATGAGTGACGTCAACTCAGCCTCGCTGAGAATACGCGGAGGCGGAATCGCTCTGGATCTGGGGAAAGCTCTGCGCTCCAAGCCCTCGGTCCGGGCGTCGTAGACGGCGAGATACTCGTAAAACCGGCGGAGCACGCCATGGCGAATTGCGCGGCTGTTCGCGGCGCCGCTGAACGAGAGGACGAAGTCCAGCGCCATCGTCCGGGTAGCGGGCGCATCGAGCTGAGCGCGCCCAAACGTAGCGGACGAAAGCCCGCAACGTGCCGGCTTGCTTGCTGAAGGCGTAGCCGAGGGAGTGGCGCAGCTCGATGTACCGCTCGGCCTTCTCGCCGAGGAATTGGGCAAAGGCGGTCATGCGACGCCTCCCGGAAAGGGGAGTGCGACCTCGGCGAGCTGCGAGGTCGCGACCTTTACGTACAGTGCCGTTGTGT
>NZ_RZTB01000386.1:0-504 GCF_003997735.1 Mesorhizobium sp. M7A.F.Ca.MR.148.00.0.0
CAGATCGGCTGCATGGGCGGCTATCTTGTAGGTGATCACCCCAATCTTGACGTCGTTGCGGTCGGGAAGGCCGAGATGCTCTTTCGGCGTGACGTAGCAAAGCATTGCGGTGCCGAACCAGCCTATCATGGCGGCACCTATCCCTGAGGTGATGTGGTCATAGCCCGGCGCGATGTCGGTCGTCAGCGGCCCCAACGTGTAGAACGGCGCCTCACCGCACACTGCGAGCTGCTTGTCCATGTTCTGCTTGATCTTGTGCATGGGGACATGGCCCGGGCCTTCGATCATCACCTGGCAGTCCTTTGCCCAGGCAATCTTGGTGAGTTCTCCAAGTGTTTCCAGTTCGGCGAATTGCGCCGCGTCGTTCGCATCGGCGATTGAACCGGGACGAAGGCCGTCGCCGAGCGAGAAGGAGACGTCATAGGCTCTGGCGATGTCGCAGATCTCCTCGAAATGCTCGTAGAGGAAGCTCTCCCGGTGATGGTGCAGGCACCATTTGGCCAT
>NZ_RZTB01000387.1:0-504 GCF_003997735.1 Mesorhizobium sp. M7A.F.Ca.MR.148.00.0.0
TCCTCGAAGGCACCAACGAGATCATGCGCGTCATCATCGCGCGGGCATTAATTGGAAGGCAGTAGGCAGTAGGCAGTAGGCAGTAGGCAGTGAGATGACCGGCAAGATCAATTCCTACAAGGATCTTATCGTGTGGCAGCAGGGGATGGATCTGGCTGTCGCCACCTATTCTTTGACCAAGGCATGGCCAAAAGAGGAATTGTATGGGTTGACCAGCCAAATCCGCCGTTCAGCAACCTCTATTCCTGCAAACATCGCCGAAGGTTATGGCCGAGACAACAGAGGTTCCTATCAGCAATTTCTGAGGATTGCCCAAGGCTCGCTGAAGGAATTCGAGACACACCTCCAGATCGCTGAACGCATTGGCCTTGCCACGCATGATCAAGCTAGTCATTTGCTGACATCCACGGAGGGCATCGGCAAAATGCTTCGCCAGCTTATTTTCAAACTTGCACCCGAATAGACCCCTACTGCCTACTGCCTACTGCCTACTGCCTACTGCCT
>NZ_RZTB01000388.1:0-500 GCF_003997735.1 Mesorhizobium sp. M7A.F.Ca.MR.148.00.0.0
GGATAGATGGGTTACACTTTCGGCCCTTTGCAAGGAGAGCAAGGTGCCTTGGAAGGAGTGTAACGTCATGGAAGAGCGGCTGAAGTTCGTCGCCCGGCTGCTGGACGGCGAGAAGATGGCGGTGCTTTGCCGGGAGTTCGATATCTCGCGCAAGACCGGCTACAAGATCCTCACGCGCTACAACGACAGCGGCCTGGAGGGGCTGACGGACCGATCGCGGCGGCCCTATCGCCACGCCAATCAGCTTCCGTTTCAAATCGAGAAGCTGATTGTGCGCCTCAAGCAAGACAAGCCGACATGGGGTGCGCCGAAGATACGCGAGCGGCTGGCCCGGCTGTATCCGGATGTGCACCGGCCCGCGATCTCGACCGTGCATGCCGTGCTCGACCGCCGGCATGGTCGAGCGCCGCAAGCGCAGGCGCAACAGGGCGACGGGGACACCACTTTCAAACGGCTGTCGCCCTAACGATCTTTGGTGTGCCGACTACAAGGGCGAGTTC
>NZ_RZTB01000389.1:0-499 GCF_003997735.1 Mesorhizobium sp. M7A.F.Ca.MR.148.00.0.0
AGGGCGAGGCGGTGCGGCTGGAAGAGACCGCCGCCTATGACTGGGTCTTCCAGTCCGGCGGCTCACCCTTGCGCCAGGCCATGGAGAGCAACTTCCTCAATCGCAACATCGCTTTGCCGGACCGTATCCTGAACACCAGTTCGCTGCTCCTGACCCTGGTCATGGTCGCGCAATCCGATGCCATCGCACCGGTCTCTGTCCAGGTGGCGAAATTCATCCAGAGCCCTGACGGGCTGGCCGGCGCCATCGACGTCGTCCAGACCGAATTCGACATCGAGGTCAGGCCCTACAGCCTGATCACGGTCAGGAATCGCGCACTGTCGCCGGCCGCCAAGATGCTGCACGACTTCATCCTGAGAGAAGTGGGATGATGGCTCGCCGGGTAAGGTTGTCCGGCGAAAGCACCGCCAGGCCGAGGCTGACGAAAGCGAGCTGGGAACATTGTTTCCCGCCGATGCGTTCATGATCTTGCAAGGGACGATTTCTTCTGGAGGCTGAA
>NZ_RZTB01000038.1:0-3986 GCF_003997735.1 Mesorhizobium sp. M7A.F.Ca.MR.148.00.0.0
CGCAAACTCGGACTAACCGAGTTTAAATTAGATTAAGCTAAAATGGTTGCAAAGGTCTTGCTCGGAGGCATGACAACTGAAACCCGCCGCGCTGGCCAAGCACGACGGGTTCACGTTTAGGGCGGCTACATCCTGAGAATCGACCGCCACTGTGCCAACTCGGGATTCGCGTAAAAGTTCCGAAAGCTTGCTTCCCCCTGATGAGCGACCATGTCCGAACTAGTCCATGAGGCTTAGTTGCTACGCTGTCACCTTGTGAGTAACATCAAAAGCCTGGTCATCAGGCCCACCCTCGTGCCCAGATTTGGTCGGCACTGTCGTGCAACCGTTGCTTGGTACCTGACAATGCCGACCAACCCCGCCCGCTAGGCCGGCGTCTATCCCCCGAAGCACCCCGCCAAAAAGGCGCCGGCCACTTTGAGAAACGCGGCTGCCTTCGGTACGCAACCGTACCTTGAATCCTTTCTGCCCGAAAAGAGAGTAAATAGATCCCTTCGCTGGAAGGGAGGCCGCGATGGTTGAAACGCATATAGAAATCGCGCAGGCGGCTATAGAAACCAGCTTTCGGTTGCGGCACCATTCCCTGGCCGGAACTGCCTCATTCCGCCGCGGCATGGACCACTCCCGACTCGCAATCGAGGCCTCGCGCGAACTGCTCAAGCGCCTTCGCCAACGTCACCGCGATGACCTGGCCCGAGGTTGGGAAGATCCGGATCCAGGTCCTGTTGCCGTCTCGGCCTTCGATGCCGACATTCTCCGCTCTGCATTTCGAAACCTGGTAAGGGAAACAAGCGTTCCCGCGTGTGAATGGCGCCACCTGGCTGAAAGCTTGGTCCGCGAATATGTCGGGTGCGAGCAGGTTGACGCAGGCTTGTTGGACTGGATCACCCACAAGTGGTCACCGCTTGGATAAATCGCCTACCGACGCAAAACAGCCCGTCCCGCCCACATTGCCGGTGACACGAAACGGGCTGCGGAAGCCGGCATGCGGTGCTTCCTGAAATCCAACTTTGTACGCGCACGGATGTTCCGTTAGCCTCTGCTGAAAAGCGGGTACATCCTGCTGCTGTGGCCATTCGACAGTCGCAGGTAGAGTAGACCCGCCGCTCCATTTGCGAAGCGACGGGCTCTCGCCCACCCCATGCCTGTCAGAGCAATTTAGATGCCAAATTGTTTGACCCGTTATGGGGCACAGCCTTCGCCTCGCCAGTCGGTCCTGCCAGTCGCCTTCTCGTCGTCTACCTCGAAATCGATAACCATGCACATCATGCCGGCGCTGGCCGCGATCACAAACTGTCGGATTCGTACGAAGCAGAGTCTTGTACGATTCCAACCCTTTAACTTTGTACACCCTTGTTTTGCAATTCGGCGGCTGAGGGGACGCCGTGCATCAGGTCGCATTTCACTGTCAATCGCGCGCCAGAGGGCGTATCTTCTCTAAATCGGCTGCACGTGTTTACGGGCGCAGACGGCAGGGAGATTGGAAAGCTCTTGCCCCAAGCGGGATTGAGCTATGACCATTCCAGAGAACGATTCCTATAAAAACCAATTGTTGCGTCGGCTTAACCCTGGTGACCTGGGGCTTTTGCAGCCACACCTTGAACTGTGTGACCTCAAGCTGAAAATGATCTTGGAGAAAGCCGATTCGGAGATCGAGACGGTTTACTTCCTGGAAGACGGCATTGCCTCCGTGGTCGCGACGGCTTCAGGTAAGGAGGCCGAGGTAGGTCTTGTCGGCTTTGAGGGAATGACCGGTGCCGCGCTCGTGATGGGCGCTGACTATGCGGCGCATCAATGTTACATTCAGTCGCCCGGCAGCGCTTTCAGGATCGGAACCGAGCCCTTCAAGGAGGCCCTTGCGAACAGCCCAACGTTGCGCCTGTTCCTGTTGCGCTATGTCCACTACTTCCACATCCAGACCAGCTATACGGCCCTCATCAACGCAAAATCAAACCTTGAAGAGCGGTTGGCGCGCTGGCTTCTAATGTGTGACGATCGGGTCCACGGGGAACGCCTCGCGATCACCCACGAATTTCTCGCCGTCATGCTTGGAGCAAGACGCCCAGGGGTTACCGTTGGACTGCAAGTGCTGGAAGGACGCGGTTTCATCTATTCTCGACGTGGCGAAGTGAATATCAGGGACCGCAGCGGCCTTGCGGCTTGCGCAAACGGCACCTACGGCAAACCGGAGGCCGAGTATGCGCGGCTGGTTGGATGAGAGCGCCTTCTCAGCATGCCGGACGTGGACCACTATAGTAGGTGGTTCCAGACACTTGTGCCTCGCGCCAGCAAAACAGCCCGTCCCCATATTGCCGATACAGGAAACGGGGTGCGGAAGCCGCGATGCGATGCTCCCGCAATTCAAATTTGGACGCGCATGGTTGTTGCGTTAGCTTCCACTGACATGCTGCAGTCAGCTGCCGCGACACCGAAAGTCGTTCATATCCCGTGGGTCAGTACAAGGTAAATAGCGGGCACTAACATCAACCAGCCGCCCATTCCTAGAACCACCAAAATGGCCATGCGCTCTGTTCGCCTGACAAGGTCGGCAATGTTTTCCTCGTCCGGCAACGAGACGGCGTCCGCAAACCCCGCGGCATGGTCGTTGTCATTTCCCGGTTGGTTTGCGCTGCCACTCGCATTCAATCTCTGGACCAATGTCATTGTTACCGTTCACCAAAAAGATCCCAACCGGCCCGTTCTCGGCGCGTGAGCCGGAACGGGCCAAGGCGGAAAGTTAGTTAAAATCGAAGGACGACCGAAGGTCCCCGTCGGCGGTAGCACCGGACGCGACGGCGGCCATGCCGCCAGTAACTGCGGCAGACCCGTCTCCAGCCCCGCCGGCGGCGGTGGGGACGGTGGTGCCAGTCCCGATGGTAGACCTGCTGCACTTCTGCCTGTGAATCTTCGTCAAAGGCCTCTGTTTGTGGCGTCTCAAGTTCGTCGAGGATGCCGTGTCCGGCTCCTGGAACACCCGCCATTGCCTCGATTGGGCGGACAGCGCTTGCAAGGGCCGCTGCCCCGGCAACACCAAACATTGCGGTCAAGAAGGATCGCCGATCCATAATAAACCTCCCAAGGTGCATGAGCTAGAAAGCGCTCGCTGCCGAATGAGCAGCCCAGCGCACGGTGAAATACAGGACCCGCCAGCCGCCGAAAGCGGCTCGCGGGTCCTATCAGCGCAGGAAGGGACGTAGCTGCGCCGATCCACGCCATGTCAGCCAAGAACGACCCCCATCACCAGGAAGGTGATGGCTGTTGCGAAAATCGGTGCGAGCAACCATCGCGCCTGGCCGACACTTTTTTCCACTGTTTCTCTCCGAATTTGGAGAGACAACAACCTTTAGGCCTAAGCCGTTCCGCCTACTTCCAACGGGTAAGACCATTGCGTCTTCCAACCAGACTTTGGTCCTGCGCGGATTCGGACAGAGGCCCGTATGAGGAACGTTTGGCGTGGCGGCGTGTTCGGGTGGCTGGCGCGCAGCCGATCGTGCTGCCGCCACATTAAAAGAGGAGGAAAACAATGGGGGATGCACCTAAGCAGCGCCGCTGCGGCGCTCTTGCTGTTGGCCAGCGTCGGCGCAGTTGCGGCACAGGATGTGGTTGTCACGCCGGAACAGGACACCGTCGTGGGCGAATACGTGCAGAAGCAACCCTTGGCTTCTGTGAAGCTTCCGGAGGTGGAGCTGAATGTCGGCACGGCTCTGCCAGACACGGTCGAGCTCCACGAGATTCCCAACGTCAAATACCGCTATACTGTGGTCGACAACCGAACGGTTCTGGTGGACCCGAGCACACGCAAGATTGTGAAAGTCTACGACTGAAACTTCGAACCGGCCAGGCAGGGATGGCGGCGGGGTGTGCTCGTCAAACCCCCGCTGAAATCGGACAAATGAAAATGATGAGCCCTGAAGTCGAGACGTCGCAAGCGCTCGTGGCGCGCCTGGCTGATCTCCAGGCGAGAGCGCGGGCAGCGCGTATAAACG
>NZ_RZTB01000038.1:3996-48157 GCF_003997735.1 Mesorhizobium sp. M7A.F.Ca.MR.148.00.0.0
CAGCACCTATAAACGAAGCCGAAATAAAGACCTTCCAAAAGCTCGCAGCCGTCACGGACGACAGTTGCGGTCAATCGGCTCGGGATTTGGCCATTCCAGGTTCGATGACGAGATAGTGGTGCACGAGGTCACACCCTGATCGCCGCCACCAAAATCCGGTTCTGCCTGCGGATCGCCGCGCGCAGCTCCGGGTATCTTCGCCGCGTCGCGCTTCACGAACTCGATGAACATCATGTCACTGAAGGTCACGTCGAGCCCCGACGCTCCAAAATATCCCAAATTGGGCTGCCTTCTATGACGCGCTCGCAACCTGGGCGGATGCCCCAATCCTGGTGAACGTGTTCCGCACCCTGACAGACTTGTAGACGTAGGCGACCCAGAGCCCTGTCACCACAAACGAGACTATGGGGGCCACCAGCGCATCGCCTGCGAGCACCAGGCTCACCGGAACGCCCAGAACTGACGCAACCCAGATCGTGTCCAGGATAAACACGACGGGAATCGCCAGCCACTGGAGCAGAAACAATTGCGGAAAGCGGCGGCTACGCCGCAGCATCGAAACGAGCACAATCAGCTGAAGCGCCAGAAATGCCAGATTAAGGGCAACCTCGCCATACACCGCCAGTGGCCCGTTCGAGAGGGTCATGAGTTGCTGATAGCCGTCGGCCGAATTGGCGAAGTCGGCAAGCGTCCGCAATGGTGACACTGCCTGACCGATAGCCAGCAGCATCAGCCAGCCGCCGAAGCCCACAAGAGCCTCAGGATTCTGTGACGGCTTCGCGGCTGATCGAACGGCAAAGAAAACAGGCACGCCGATCAACAGCAGCAAGATCGCCCAATGCCAGACTGAAAACGTCCCCATTTACCCCTCCCCGTATTTATGCCCTTATAGGTTGTACCAGATTTCAAACTCAACTCAAGAGGCGACCCGCGTCTGAAAACAGGTCTTATGCGGAAGCGACGCTTTCTCCTGCCTGCTCCTGACGTCTCACACCCCAATCGCCGCCACCAATATCCTATTCTGCCTCCGGATCGCCGCGCGCAGTTCCGGTATCTTGGCCGCGTCACGCTTCACGAATTCGATGAACATCATGTTCATGTTGTTGAAGATCAGTTCGCCGAGCGCTGCACCGTCTATGTCCTGGCGCACCAGGCCAATCTCCTGCAGCCGGGCGATCAGGGCGCGGATCTGTTCGGTCAGGGCGCGGTCGAGCGCGGTGTAGGCCCGGCCGAACGGGCTGTCGGGCGCTTGCGTCGAGATTGCCATCGCCTGCCGCCACATCTCCTTGCTGAGATAGTGCAGCGAGTGCTCGATATAGATGCCGACCAGCGTGTCCAGCGCGTCGCCGACATTGGCCGGCGGCTTGGCGACGACGCCTTGCCCGGCATTGAGGACCTCGTTGACCTCCAGCGAGACGATGGCGCCGAGGATGTCGCCCTTGTTCTCGTAGTAGTTGTAGATCGTCCCGACAGAGACCTCGGCCTGCGCGGCGATCGCCTCGATCTTGGCGCCTTCGTAGCCGGCCTCGCGAAACAGTTCGGCCGCCGCCTCGATGATACGCCGGTGCCGGTCCGCCTTTTGCCTAGCCCGCAATCCGCTCATTCCCAGCCTCTTGCCATAAAAACAGAATTGACTCAATTTTAGAATTGGTTCAATTTTTTGCAAGAAGCCACAAAGGCAAGGGAGAACACTCGATGTCACACACAGCCAGCAATCCGCTTTCCATCCTGAAGACCCGTTTGCGCACAGCTGCCGCAGCCGCGGCGCTGCTGCTTTCGACGAGCGCGCAGGCCGCCGATCTCAACGCGCTGATCTGGTGCGATCATGCCGATCCGGCCTTGCTGCAGCCTTTCGAGGAGGCCAATGGCGTCAAGGTCAACGTCAAGGAATTCGAGGGCACCGGCGCCGGCCTCGCCATCGTCGAGCAGTCGCAGCCCGGCGACTGGGATGTGATGGTGATCGACAGCATCGACGTGCCGCGCGGCGTTGAGAAGGGCCTGTTCGAGCAATTGCCGGAAGACAAACTGCCGCTGGCCGATCTGTTTCCGCAGGTGAAGATGGACAGCTCCACCGTGGTCGGCGGCAAACGCTACGGTATCACCGAAAAGTTCGGTTACAACACGATCGGCTACAACAAGACCAAGGTCGACCCGGCCGACATGCAGTCGATGGCGGCACTCACCGGCGACAAGTACAAGGGTAAAGTCGCCATTTACGACTACTACCTGCCGGTCATCGGCATGGCCGCACTGGCGATCGGCAAGAAGACGGCCGATCTCACCGAAGCCGACCTGCCCGCCCTCAAGGACGAGCTCTTGAAGATGAAGGCCAATGCCAAGCTGGTCGGCGAAGTGACCGCCAGCCAGACGGCGCTGGCGACCGGCGAGGTCGACATATTGGTCGGCGGCGGCGAATGGGTGACGGCGGGCCTGGCCAAGGAAAACCCGGCGCTGGACTTCTCGGTCCCCAAGGAGGGTGCGATTCTCTGGTCGCAGTCGCTGGCCATGTTCAAGGATTCCAAGAACAAGGACATAGCGCTGAAGTTCATCCAGTACATTATGAGCCCGGAAGGCCAGGCGCGCCTTGCCACCTCCTCCTGCTATTGGGGCATGCCGGCCAACACCAAGGCCGCACTCACCGACGACCAGAAGAAGGTCCTGCGCTTCGACGAGCAGCCGGGCTTCCTCGCCCGCGCCCAGTCCTATCCGGCGCCGAACGCCGATCTCGACAAGAAGATGCAGGATATGTGGACCGAAATGCTGCAGGCGAAATGAGCCGATAGCGCTCATGAGCAGCTCGGCAAACAACGGACGTGCCCTGCCCCGGGCGGGCTCTGCTCTGCCCTGGGCGCTGGTCACGCCGGCGCTCGGCTGGACGCTGCTGTTCTTCGTGCTGCCCTTCATCGCCATGGGGTTTTCCAGCCTAACGGCGCATGAGGGCGGCGGCTTCACGGCGTCCAACTACAGCCAGTTCTTCACCAACCCGTCCTACTGGCAGGCGATGGTGAACTCGCTGCAGGTGACCGCGATCGTCACCGTGATTTCGGTGCTGCTCGCCTATCCCTTTGCCTGGATCCTCGCTGAACAGGTGCCGGAGCGCTGGCAGCGGCTGGCACTGATGCTGGCCGTGCTGCCGTTCTGGACCTCCTATGTCGTGCGCTCCTACTCGTGGCTGCTGGTGCTGGCGCAGAACGGCGTCGTCAACCGGGCGCTGACCGGCTCTGGCCTGTTCAGCGAGCCGCTGCAACTCGCCAACACGCGTTTCGCCACCGTCACCGGCTTCGTGCACTTCTTCGTCATGCTGTTGACGCTGACCATCTTTGCCAGCCTCAAGCAGTTGAGCCCGAGCTACCGCAAGGCGGCCGCCGATCTCGGCGCCGGGCCGGTGCGCACCTTCCTGCATGTCGTGCTGCCGCTGACCTTGCCTGGCATCATGGTCGGAGCCTTCCTGACCTTCGTGCTGTGCATCGGCGACTACATCACGCCGCAGATCCTGGGCGGCAACAACGAGCTGCTGATGCCGCAGCTGGTGATGATGCAGATCGGCAGGCGCGGCGATTTTCAGCTGGCCTCGGCGCTGTCGATCATCCTGATGGCGGTGGTCACATCAGCCTATCTCGCCTGCGCGCGCTGGCTGAAGATCGAGCGGGCCTGAGATGCGCCGGATCGTCCGCATCGCCTCCTGGCTCTACGCGCTCGCCGTCTACGGCTTCATCTTCCTGCCGGTCGTCGTGCTGGTGCTGTTTTCGCTGCAGGCGACGTCGTTCCCGATCCCGCCCTTCACCGGCCCGTCGCTGCGCTGGTACGATGCGGTTCTTTCGGACACGCGGCTGACTTCGGCGCTGGTCAACTCGCTGCTGGTGGCATCCATCTCCTCGCTCGCAGCCGTCACGCTCGGCTTTCTCTCCGCCTGGGGCTTTGCCCGCTTCGTCCTGCCTGGCTCCGGCCTGCTGCGCGGGCTGATCACCCTGCCGCTGACGGTCAGCTATCTCATCATCGGGATGGGGCTGCTGGTGCTGTTCAACTGGGCCGGCGTGCCGAAATCGCTGCTTGCCGCCGGCATCGGCCATGTCGTGATCAACCTGCCGCTGTGCTTTGCCATCATCTACAGCCAGATGGGCGACCACCAGATCAACATCGAGCGTGCCGCGCGCGACCTCGGCGCGCCGGAGTGGAAGGTGCTGCTGCTGATCACCGTGCCGGTCATGGCGCCGGCCATTTTCGCAGCTTTCTTCCTGTCGATGACCTTCTCCTGGGACGAGTTCGTGATCTCCTTCCTGCTCACCCGATTCGACACCACGCTGCCGGTCGAAATCTGGAACCTCTTACGCTCCGGCCTTAACCCCAAGACCAACGCCGTCGGCTCGCTGGTTTTCGCCGTCTCCATCGTGCTGGTGGTGCTGTTCGAACTGACATTGCTGCGCAGGAGAAAGGCATGACCGCGCCTTTGGTCGATATTCGTGCCGTCTCGCATCGCTTCGGCCAGCACACCGTGCTGAATGACGTTTCGCTGCAGATCGAGCCCGGCAGCTACACCATCCTGCTCGGGCCGTCCGGCTCCGGCAAGACGACGCTGCTCTCCATTCTGGGCGGCTTCGTCACCCCCAGCGAAGGCAAGGTGTTCATCCGTGGCGAGGACTGCACCTCGGTGCCGCCGGCCAAGCGGCCGACGACGACGGTGTTCCAGGACTATGCGCTGTTCCCGCATATGAGCGTCGGCAGCAATGTCGGCTTCGGCCTGCGCATGCAGGGCGTCGACGGTACGACGCGCGCTGCAAAGGCGCGTGAGGCGTTGGCGCTGGTCGGATTGGCTGCCGCCTTCGACAAGAAGCCGCACCAGCTCTCCGGCGGCCAGCGGCAGCGCGTGGCGCTGGCGCGGGCGCTGGTGATCGAGCCGGCGGTGCTTCTGCTCGACGAGCCGCTCGGCGCGCTCGATCTCAAATTACGCCGGCAGATGCAGGACGAGTTGAAAGCGATCCAGAAGCGCGTCGGCACCGCCTTCATCCACGTCACCCACGACCAGGAAGAAGCGATGGCGCTGGCCGACCATTGTGTGGTGATGAATGACGGGCGCATCGAGGACGAAGGTCCGCCCGAGCGAGTCTACGCACGGCCGGCGACGCGCTTTTCCGCCACCTTCATGGGCGAAAGCTCGATCCTTGCCGGCACGGTCACGGAAGCGAAGGAGAGGACAAGCACCGTCGCCACGCCCGTCGGGCCGGTCTCGCTGCCCGGTGCGCTGCCGGTGGGCTCCGCCGTTGCGCTGGCCATACGGCCGGAGCATCTTGTCCTCGGCGAGGCCAGCGGCGGTGTCAGGCTCGGCACGGCTGAGGTGAGCGATGTCGTCTTCCAGGGCAGCTTCAAGCGCGTGCTTGCGGTTTCCATCGAGGACCCCTCGCTTCACTTCATCGCCAAATTGCCAGCGACGGCGGCCGTCCAGCCGGGCGACACGGTCGCGATTTCCTGCAATACCGACCAGATTATTCTGCTGACGGACTGAGCTTTTCTGACGGATTGAACATGGCAACACTTCCGCTCATTGAGGCACCCGACTGGTACGAAACCATCCGCATGAGCGATGGCGTGACCTTGATCCACGAGCCGTGGATAAAGCCGTTCTTCCGCTGCAATATGTGGCATGTGCGCGGTCGCGATCGCGATCTCCTCTTCGACACCGGCCTCGGCCATTTCAGCCTCCGGCGCCATGTACCGCTGGTGAGCGAGCGCAAGCTGATTTGCGTCGCCAGCCACACGCATTTCGACCATATCGGTTGCCACCACGAATTTCCCGAGCGCTGCGTGCACGCCGCCGAGGCCGGCATCCTCGCCGATCCGCGCAATGAATGGACGGCAGCCGGCACCTATGCGACCGACGAGATGTTCGATCGCATGCCGCAAGGCTGGGACACGGCGCGCTACGGCATTTTGCCTGCGCCCGCCGGCCGTTTGCTCGGCCAGGGCGATGTCGTCGATCTCGGCGACCGTGCCTTCGAGGTGATCCACACGCCCGGCCATTCGCCCGGCGGCATCGCGCTCTACGAAAACAGGACGGGCATCCTGTTATCCGGCGACATCATCTATGACGGCCCGCTGATCGACGACGTCTACCACTCAGACATTCCCGACTACGTGGCGACGCTGATGCGCCTGCGCGACCTCCATGTCTCGGTCGTGCATGGCGGGCATTTCCCAAGCTTCGGCAAGGTACGCTACCGCCAGCTTGTCGACGAGTATCTGGAACAGAAGCGGCAAGCCGGCTGCCATCTGCGGCAGCCCTGAAAGCGGTCAGCGCATCAGTTCGAAATGCCGCGGGAACGCCTGATGCAGCAGGAGCAGCATGGTCTTGCGCAGCACGTTGGTGTCACGGCTGGACGGATTGAGATGATCCCAATACCAGGCGCCATGAACCAGATAATTCAGGCTCTCCGACAGCATATCGATGTCGACGCCGGTATAACCGCCACTGCGCGAAATCTCGATCAGCAGCTCGCGCGCCTCGGCGGTGTAGGCAAGGTCGCTCGGCAGGCCGATTTCGTTGTAGATCTGCATGCTCTTGCGGTCGCTGGAAAACACGACAAAAACTGAAACCCATTTCGGATGCTGGCGGGCGAAACGTTGCGCGCAATCGACCGCGCCCAGAGCCCGCTCAACCGGCGACAGGCCGGGCGCCCGCACCAACGTCACCCACAGCTCATCATATCGATCGCTGAGATACTGCAGGACGGCGCGAAACAGGTTCTCCTTGCTGCGGAAATGGAAGACGACCAGGGCGTTGGACGAGCCGACATGTTCGGCGATGCGCTGCATGGTGACGCTTGCCAGCCCTTCCTCCGCGATGAGCTCGATGGTGGCGTCGATGATCCGCTGTACGCTGGCTTCGCCGCGCTCGCGCCGACGGTCCTTGGGCGGCGCGGCATCGTTTGCCGCACGTCCATTCTTCGCCGTTGCGCCTTTGCGTTTTGCCGCCGCAGCCTTTTGTTGCGCCATCTTCGTCCAGCTCCTTTCGGACCTTCTGGCGCGATCACCGGCGCCACCACAGATCCGTCTATTCCAGGTGTCCGGCGTCGGCTCTCCAACCGAGACCGCAGATCAACCACCATCGCGGCAAGGGCCGCATTGCCCTGTTATAGCGACGGACGCGTTTCGGCGTTTGTGTACCATCGCCCGCTGGCCGTCTCATAGGCCATGGCCGCTCGGAAAACATCGGCATCGCAATAGGTGCGGCCGACGATCTGGATGCCTGTCGGCACGCCGCTTGCCGCCCGACCCGAAGGGATGGACAGAACCGGACAACGGCTCATCATGTTGAACGGCGTCGTCATCACCCAGCCAAGCGACGGATTCACCTGCTTGCCGTTGATCTCGACCGTGCCCGTGGTCTGATCGAACTCCGCCGGCACGGAGGGAAGCGCGTTGGTCGGGCAGATCAGCACATCGTAGGTCTCCAGCAGCGGCCCCAGCGTCTGGTACATCCTGGCCGCCACGTCGAGTGTTCCGACAAAGTCCGTCGCCTTCGACTTTTGCCCGTCCTCGGCGAACTGCCTGGCATAGCTCGTCATGTCCTTGCCGTGCTTCTTGAGCAGCTGCGACAGCGATGCGCCGAACAGATGCTCGAGATAAGCCATGCCCGCCCTGAGCACTTCGTCGCCCCAGCCCAGATCGACTTCCTCGACCGTGGCGCCGAGCGAGCGGAACACATCGCAGGCGGCAAGCGTGTTCTTGCGCACGTCCGGGTCGACTTCGAAAGAACCGAGGTCCATCGAGAAAGCAATCTTCCAGCCCTTGATCGGCTTGTAGTCGAGCGGCAGGCGCAGTTTCGGGCGCAGCGTGGTGATGTCGAGCGGGCTCGGTCCGGCCATCACATTCTGCAGCAGGATCGCATCCCCGACGTTTCGCGCCAGCGGTCCGGTGTGGCAGTAGAAGTCGAGGTTGAATGGCGGCTCGTCCGGATTGCGCCCGTAAGGCGGCTTGAAGCCGACAAGACCGCAGGCCGACGCGGGAATCCGGATCGATCCGGCAATGTCCGAACCGGTGGCGATCGACGACGTGCCGGATGCCAGCGTCGCCGCGGAGCCTCCCGACGAACCGCCGGGCGTGAAATCCGGGTTCCACGGATTGCGCGTCACGCCCCAGCGTTTCGACCAGGTGTAGCCGGCGCAGCTGAATTCAGGCGTCGCCGTGCGGGCATGGACAATGCCTCCGGCCTTGATGATGCGCTCGTTCATCGTCGAGGTATGGCCACCGATAGGATCCCCGGACAGCAGCGAGCCGTGCGAGGTCGGCTTGCCCTTGATGTAGCTCTCGTCCTTGATGCCGATCGGCAGGCCCTCGAGCGCCCCGGTCTTGGCACCGCTGGCGTATTTCGCCTCGGCTTTCCTGGCCAGGTCCATCGCCTCGTCGAAATGCGTGAAGGTGAGGCAGTTGATCGTCGCCTTGGTGGCTTCGGCGCGGCGGATGGTGGCCTGCATCAGTTCGACGGGCGAAAGCTTCTTCGCCTTGAACAGCCGCAGCGCCTCGCTGGCCGGCATGTAGCAAAGGTCGAGATCGGTCATGGGAAGTCTCCTGCGATCTGCGCATCGCGTTTGGCATGGACGGAAGATGACCGCGCCGCGTGCGGCGGCGCGGGAAAGCCTGGTCAGGTCATTTCTGCAGGTCGGTCCAGATCTTCGTGTAGAGCGCCTGCACGTCGGGCGGGCAGGCCAGCATGAACTGGCCCTTGGCGGCGAACTCGGCGGGGATGTTGACTTCCGGCGCGGTCTTCATGTCGTCGGGCATGAAGGCTTCCGAGCCCTTGATGCCGTTCGAATAACGCGCAAAGGCTGAGATCAGCGCCGCATTCTGCGGATCCATGATGAAGTTCTGGAACAGCTTGGCGTTGTCGACATTCTTGGCGTCCTTGAGGACAGCGACATTGTCCATCCAGATCGGATAGCCTTCCTTGGGATAGCCATAGACGATCTTGTCGTTCTCAAGCCGCTCGCGCAGCGATATGCCGTTCCAGTTGACGCCCGCGGCGATGTCGCCCCTGCCCAGGCCATCGACGGCCGCATAGTCGAGCGAAAGCCATTTCGCCTTCGCCTCCACCAGCTTGTCATGCACCTTCTTCAGCATCTGCATGTCGCTGCTGCAATATTTGCCACCCTCGTAAGCGATGGCGAGGAACATGATGTCACCCATTTCGGGTACGACATTGATCTTGCCGACGAGTTCGGGAGGTGGGTCGAGGAAGATCGCCGATGTGTTCGGATCGCCGGCATAGACCGACTTGTTCACCGAAATGCCGGTCGTGCCCCACTGCCATGGAACGGTGTATTTACGGCCTGGATCGAATGGAACATCGACCCACCTGGGATCGACGGTCTTGAAGTTTTCCATCTTGTTGGGATCGGTCTCCAAGAGCAGACCTTCGCTGATCCAGACCGGCACGACGCTCGCCGAAGGCACGACGATGTCATAGCCGGAGGCGCCCTGCCGGACCTTGGCCAAGGCGGTATCGTTGGAGTCATAGTCGGTGACGGTGACCTTGACCTTGTAGGTCTCCTCGAACTTCTTGATCAGGTCGGGGCTGGTGTAGTTGCCCCAATTGTAGATGTTGAGCTCGCCGTCGGCACGGGCCACGCCCGTGACAGTCAGCAGCGACAGGCCGATGGCCGTCGCGGTCAGTTTCCAGTTCATGCTGCATGCTCCCATTGTTGGGACCGGCGGCACTACGGCCCCAGGTCCGTTTCCTGCTGACGAAAAGATGGCCGCGGCAATGCCGACCGGCTCGAGCCCGGCCGTCGACATCGCAGTTGCGGCATGCGGCGCGCCGGCAACGGCAAGCCGCATCGTGGTCGAGATATTCCCCTCTTCATTGTGGCCATTCACCGGCTGGCGCCGGCTGTCCAACTCAATTCGCGACCTCAGGAGTAACTATGACTAAACATACAGTCAATATCTTTCCGCGGGTACGGCCATTGCTCGGCGTTGACGATGCGCCCGATGAGATGGTGACTGAGTGAGCAGGCAGAAAAGGTTTAGCCGCGATACCGGACGCGTCAGGCCGTGGAGGCCGAAATGCTCGCGGCCGCAATTCGCTGGCGGAACCAATCGAAGGTGCGCCCGATGCCTTGCTGATAGCTCGTCCTCGCTTCCCAGCCAGGAAGGACATGCCTCTCCAAAGTCAGGTCCGGACACCGATTTGTCGGATCCTGGGGAGCTGGAGGGTGGTGCTCGATGCGGCTGCCGGGGACAAGCGATCTTACGAATTCCGCGATGCGCAGGACCGAAACCTCGTGGTCGTTGCCAATGTTCAGAGGACCGCGATGCGAGATGCCGTCGCGCCAGAAGTAACGTTCCAGCCCCTCGACGATATCGTCGACATAACCCCAACTGCGCGATTGGGAGCCGTCGCCATAAACCGTCAGAACCCCGGTTGTCAGTGCCTGGATGGCAAAATTCGAGACGGCGCGTCCATCGTCGATGCGGGTTCGTGGCCCATATGTGTTGAAGATCCTGACGACGCGAATGTCGAGCCCGCCGACCCGCTGCTGCTCGAACAGCAATGCCTCTGTGCAGCGCTTGCTTTCATCATAGGAAGCCCTGGGACCGGTGCAGTCCACCGATCCCCTGTAACTCTCGGGTTGCGGTGAAACCAGGGGGTCGCCGTAGACTTCCGAGGTCGAGGCGAAGCAGAAGCGACCGCCGGGCTTGAGCAGCGTCAGGAGATTGAGCGCGCCGCCGATATTGGCCTTGATCGTGCGTACCGGCTCGCGCATGTACCAAAGCGGCGACGCCGGCGACGCGAGATGGATGATCTCATCGAAGCGCTGAAGGGATGAAAAGCTTTCGGCGTCGGCAATCTGCAGATCGAAACGCGGATCGGCGACATGCGCGATGTTGTCTCGCGTCCCGGTCCAAAGATTGTCGACGACGACCAGCTTTTCCAGATCGCTTCGCCGCAACAGACGGTCGACCAGATGCGAGCCCAGGAAACCGCAGCCGCCAGAGATCAACACGCTGCGTGACATGGAAAACCCCCGCTCCAGACACCGGCCAGTCAACGAGCCCAGGGCTTGTTTCCCAACAACAGCGGATGCGAGCTACCCAAAAGCCTTTCCGCCAATCGATGCACCCATCTACACCGCCAAGCGCCGCGAGTGCAAACAGCAAGCCTTCACAAGTGGAACGTGCGGCGGCCGACCGGCCTCTGCTTTTAAGCAGAGAAACTGCCGCGCGATGTCGCGCATCGAAGCGACCGCCGATGCTGCCCGTCATCGCGAGGATGATCAGGACATTTCAGGGCTACAGCGCCCTTTGCGGGCATGGCGCCCCGGCTGCATCACCACAGCGCGACGCCGTGGGCTGCGGCCGGAAGCTCGTCTCTTCGGACTGGCGCACCAGTTCGGCAAAGAGCAGCGCGAAGCTTCCCAGCATCAGGAAGACGATGATCAGGCGTGTTACCGGCAATATGTCGGCCTCGACTGGCTAGCCCCCACGCCACCCATCCACTGCCGGCTAACATGACCGATCCGGCTTTACGAGACTTTAAGGCCCGTCTTAACCATCACATTCGCGTAGCCTTTGACATGATACGCGAACGGCATGCCCGCATCCGCCGACCGGCATGGCCGTACCATCCGGAATGGCGTTGCCATCCGGAATGGCGTTGCCATCCGGGATGGCACCTCCCTTTGCAGACGTGCCCCGCCCATGCTACCCCGGCGCTGGCGCGGCCCAGCAACCGGCCGCTGCCAATCGGTCGTCATCGGGGAGCCATGAGCAAAGCCGCCAGCCGCATCGCCTTCGTCTCGTCCGACACCGCTGACGCCAAGACGGCGCTGGAAAGCCTGTCGGCGCGCTATGGCCAGTCTTCCGTCGAGGAGGCCGGGATCGTCGTCGCGCTTGGGGGTGACGGTTTCCTGCTGCAGACCCTGCGCGACACGATGGGGACCGGCAAGAAGGTCTACGGCATGAACCGTGGCACCATCGGCTTCCTGATGAACGAGTATCGTTCCGGCGGCCTCACCGAGCGTCTCGAGGCCGCCGTCGCCGAAACGATCCGCCCGCTGGAGATGCTGGCCGTGACCTCGGAAGGCGAAACGATTTCAGCACTGGCGATCAACGAGGTGGCGCTGTGGCGCCAGTCGTACCAGACGGCCAAGATCCGCATCACCGTCGACGAACAGGTCCGACTTGAGGAACTGAACTGCGACGGCGTCATGATCGCAACCCCGGCCGGGTCCACCGCCTACAATCTTTCGGCGCATGGACCGATCCTGCCGCTCGACGCGCCGCTGCTGGCGCTGACCCCGGTCAGCCCGTTTCGCCCGCGCCGCTGGCGCGGCGCACTGCTCTCCAACAAGGCGACCGTCCGCTTCGACATCCGCGAGCCGGAAAAGCGGCCGGTAAACGCCGCCGCCGACCATACCGAGGTCAAGGCCGTGACCTCGGTGACGGTGCGAGAATCACCAACGGCGACAGCAACGTTGCTGTTCGATCCCAATCATTCCTGGAACGAGCGTATTCTCGCCGAACAGTTCCGCTATTGAGCCGGCGCTGCGACCGACAGGTCGATTAAGCATCCCGATTAAGGTTACAACTTCACAATCGTGCCATTGCTGCCCGTTTCTGTTGACAAATCGAGGGCTTGCTCCTAATTGCAATACCAATCTTGCAGGCGCGTGGCGCTTGCCGCGACAGACGCCATTAGACGCCGTTGCGCTTCCCCGAACCAGCCAAAGACAACAACACTTGTCCTCAGACACCACGACCGCTCCAGAAGCGTTGACCTTTTCAGACCTCGGCCTGTCGCCGAAGGTCCTTTCCGCAGTCACCGACGCCGGCTACACCGAGCCGACGCCGATCCAGGCGGGCGCCATTCCGCATGCCCTGCTGGGCAAGGACGTGCTGGGCATTGCCCAGACCGGCACCGGCAAGACGGCCTCCTTCGTGTTGCCGATGCTCACAAGGCTGGAAAAGGGCCGCGCCCGCGCTCGCATGCCGCGCACGCTTATTCTGGAGCCGACGCGCGAGCTCGCCGCTCAGGTCGAGGAAAACTTCGTCAAATACGGCAAGAACCACAAGCTCAACATCGCGCTTCTGATCGGCGGCGTGTCGTTCGACGAACAGGACAAGAAGCTGGAGCGTGGCGCCGACGTGCTGATCGCGACACCCGGCCGGCTGCTCGATCACCGCGAGCGCGGCAAGCTGTTGCTCAACGGCGTCGAGATCCTCGTCATCGACGAAGCGGACCGCATGCTCGACATGGGCTTCATTCCCGACATCGAGCGCATCTGCGAAATGATCCCGTTCACCAGGCAGACGCTGTTCTTTTCGGCGACGATGCCGCCCGAAATCACCAAGCTCACCGAAAAGTTCCTGCACGCGCCGGTCCGCGTCGAGGTTTCGAAGGCAGCATCCGCCGCCACCAACATCATCCAGCGGCTGGTCAAATCAGGCTCCAAGCCGTGGGACAAGCGCGAGACGCTGCGCAATTTGATCAAGGCCGAAGACGCAGAACTGAAGAACGCCATCATCTTCTGCAACCGCAAGGTCGAAGTGTCGGAGCTGTTCCGCTCGCTGCTGAAGCATGATTTCGACGCCGGTGCGCTGCATGGCGACATGGACCAGCGCGCGCGCATGCAGATGCTGGCCAATTTCCGCGACGGCAAGCTGCGCTACCTCGTCGCTTCCGACGTTGCCGCGCGCGGCCTCGACATCCCCGATGTCAGCCATGTCTTCAACTATGACGTGCCGATCCACGCCGAGGACTATGTCCACCGTATCGGCCGCACCGGACGCGCCGGACGCTCCGGAAAATCCTTCACCATCGCGACCAAATCTGACACCAAATACATTGATGCCATCGAACGTCTGATCGGCAACAAGATCGAGTGGCATGACGGCGACTTGTCGACGGTTGTTGCCAGCGAAGGCGAGGACGATGCTCCGCGCCGTGGCAAGGGCGCGCCGCGCCGTGCCGGACGCAAGGACGACGACCGCAGCAGGGAAAAGAGCGGCGAGCGCAAACCGCGCGAACGCCACGCCAAGCGCAGCGAAGATGCCGCACCGGAAACAGTCCGCGAGGATCAGCCGGTGGCCGAGGCCGCAGCCGCCGACATCGGCGAACGGCGTTCGCGCAAGGAAGCGATCCGTTCGGAAAACACCGAGCGCAAATCATCCGATCGCAATGAACAGCGCGCACCCGAACGCGGCGACACCCGGCCGCAGCGTGACAACAGCCGCCCTGCCCGCCAACGCCACCAGGAAGACAACGATTCCACCGTTGGCTTCGGCGACGACATGCCGGCCTTCATGCGGATCGTCGCCAAGGTCTGATTCCCGACCGCTTCGAAGGCGAGCCGGCCACTCGGCTGCCTTCTGGCAAAGCTTGCCGGCCACTCGGCTGCCTTCTGGCAAAGCTTTCAGCCTGGCTCGCCCGTTACATCGGCCCAGGCATCATCTTGGTCGGTTTTTCCAGCATCGGAAACTCGGCCTTGTTGCATTTCACGTTCGGGTTCGTCGGACTGAACATGCCGTTCGGGTTGTCCCCGAGCCAGGCATGAAGGTCGTAGTGGACGAACTCCTTCGGGATGAGAGGGTAGTGCCCCTCCATAGGTCCCATGAAGGTTTGGCCAAACAGCTTGGGCGGCTCCTTGGTGTCCGGCGTCAGCGGCACCAGCCATTCCACTCCGACCAACTTCAGGCCTTTCTTGGTCGGCTCGTAGATCAGCACGTTTGGCCTCATCGGATCGAGCTTCTGGCCGACACTCGGGACATTGACGAAGTGGATGCCCATGGCGCCCTTCGGGTAGTCCATCGCGCCCGGTATCTTTTCTCCGCTGTAGTGGACGCAGCCGACCGTCGACAGATAGAGGTCGCGGACGGCAGCGGTGTAATCCTCATATTTGGCGAGCGACTTCTTCAAGGCTTCGATGTCGGCCTTGTTGGCGTCCTCGGCGCGAGCCGAAGCAACGTTCAGCCACGCGCCTACCAAACCTGTCAAAACGAGGACGCCGCAGCGCCCAAGGCTGGCTGTTCTTGTCATGCATTCCTCCCAGATTTCTGATCTGGCCGTGCAAGACCGAGGCGGAAAAATGCTGATTGCGCGGCCAGTGACACCGCCTCATCCCCTCAGGAACAGCGATGATGCTATTCCTTTCCATCGCTGCGGGAAAGATGTATTTTAGCAATAACTAATTGAATAACACCAATATCCGCTCAAACAAAAACGGCCCCCCATGGGAGCCGCTTCGCATTGGTTTGCCGTACAAATCAGGTGAGCGGCGAAAGCTGGATCTCGACGCGGCGGTTCTGGGCGCGACCTTCGGCCGTGGCATTGGATGCGACTGGGCGTGTCTTGCCGAAGCCGGTGACTGCGAAGCGCCGCTGATCCACGCCCTGACCGGACAGATAGTTCGCCACCGCCAAAGCACGGCGCTGCGACAGATCGAAATTGTGCTGGTCGCCACCGGTCGAATCGGTGTGGCCGAACACGTCGACCGTGGTCTGCTTGAACTTCTTCAGCACCAGCGCGACAGAGTTCAGGACCTGGTAGAAGCCGGGCTTCACCGCATCCTGATCCGAGTTGAAGGTGATGTCGGACGGCATGTTGAGGATGATCTGGTCGCCGCTGCGGGTGACGCTGACACCGGTGCCCTCGAGCTGCCGGCGCAGTTCGGCCTCGTTCTGGTCCATGGTGGCGCCGATGGCGCCGCCGGCCAGCGCGCCGATGCCGGCGCCGATCAGTGCGTTGCGGCGGTCATTGCCGCCGGCTAGCAGGCCAAGGCTTGCACCCGCCAGAGCACCAAGGCCGGCGCCGGCCGCCGTGTTGGAAATCTTCTGGTCGCCCGTATACGGATCGGTGGTGGTGCAGGCGCTCACGAGCACAGCCGTCGCCACGACGACGAGCACAGTCTTTTTCATAGGATCGTCCCTCTCCAAGTCACGCCTTGCGGTGGCGCCAAATCAGCCCTTCCCGCGACTTGTACCACGAATTGCGGCGAAAAGCGGAACGGCAAAAGCGCCGCTCACGGCTTTTCCCGAGGGACCGATACTCGGCGATAGCGCCGCATCGCCGGGCCGCAATCGTTCGGATCAGGCTACCAGAGGTTCTTGCCGTCTATGACCACCACTTCGACCTTGTCGAGATCGAAATCGTCGAACAGTCGCGAGTTGACGCTGATCTTGGGATTGTCGAAATCCGGCTCGCCGGTCGACCAGTCCGGCGTTTCAGTAAAGGTGCCGCAGCCGCAGGTGGCGCAAAAACCGTGCTTTACGGTTTTCGATCCCCAGCGGTAGAAAGAGACGTTCTCCATCGGGCTGGTGAGCTTGAATTGCGAAGGCACATAGTAGGCCCAGAGCGAGCCGCGTTTCGAGCAGAAAGAACAGGTGCATTGCGTCACCGTCTGCGGTGCCTGCGAAACCTCGAATGTCGTCGCCTTGCAATGACAGCTTGCCTTGATGGTCATCAACGAACTCCTCCTGTCGCCCGCCACCCTGTGCGGCAAAGGCAGCATAAAGAGGTGCTCCTGACAACTGTCTGTCAGCAGGCATCACCCGAACCGCGCAAACCCGGCCTGCGGCCCCGGCCACACGCGACCGCGGACCTCCGACCGCCGTCCTGTCGTCAATAAGAGCGCGGCGGCACGAACAGGCAGATTGTCTTGCCGGCGTCGAGGCCCGCCTGGTGCGCACACCAATGGAACTCGCCGTCCGGGCTGTCCTTGACACGCTTGTCGGTCATTGGAACGATCTCACCCGTTCCGGCGATGACATAGCCCTCGGGTTTCTCCAGCACTTCGCCTGTATGGGTCGTGCGACAATCATAGTTGGCGCAGCATGCGAACGGATAACTCCAGCCCTGTGGCCTTGCCGCCGTGGGTGTGGCGTCATGCGCGAAGGCGGGTGCCGTCAGCATTGCCATCGCGCCGATCGCGAACAGGGAAAACAAAAGTCGGCCAGCCGGTTGAACGGCATTGGCCGATCTGAGTGTGGCAGCAGACATGACGCGTTCCTTTCAAACGAGCTCAAGCGTTTCGCTTGCCCGTTCCCGGAACGTATCTTCCCAGTGGCCGGATCGTCGGGTCGCAGATATGCCGCGTCCGGCCATAAATGCTTTTTCTCTCCCAGCGTTTGGATGCTGGGCTGATTCCTTGGTCGGCGCAAGAAGATGCATTCCCGACGTCGTTCTATAAACGTCAGGTATCCGCTACCGCCGACGAGATGAGGCCAAGGTCAATTCCCGGCAAACGGGCGTCGAATAAACGGAATTGGCCCGCTGTGGTTCCAGCCTATTGCTGGTCAGAGCCGGCAATCACGTGCTCTTGATGCTGCGGCAGGTCATCGGTGATGGTGAACCAGCCCGCCTTCGAACCGACGAAGATGTGCTCGGTCGGGCGGATGGACGGGTCGTTGACGAGCGTTCCCATGGCGACATGGACGTAGGCGCCGTCGCGCACGAGCGAATAAAGCAAGGAGCCGCACCGGCCGCAATGCGCGTTATGGCCGCTTTCGTCGCCGAAGATCAGAAGCTTGTCCTCGCCTTCGGTGAGGACAAGCTTTTCACGCTCGATACCGGCGAAAGACTTGAAGGCCGAACCGGTGGTGCGCCGGCAGTCCGAACAATGGCAATTCGCGGCATAGAGGAATTCGTCGGCGACCTCGTAGTGAACCGCGCCGCAGAAGCACTTTCCGGTGAGCTTGGTCGGCAATCCTCTCCTCCGTCGCTGTGGTGCGCAGGGGTATGTTCAGATTGAGGTCAGGCTAGCCTCACCTGAACATGGACATATCCTAATCCAGGTCTGCTACGGCTTCGCCCGCACCGCCTTCGATGCGCTGCGACAACGAGGCTTCCATGAAATCGTCGAGGTCGCCATCGAGCACGCTCGACGGGCTGGTGCTCTCGACGCCGGTGCGGAGATCCTTCACCAGCTGGTAGGGCTGCAGCACATAGGAGCGTATCTGGTGACCCCAGCCTATATCGCTCTTCGACGCTTCGGTGGCGTTTGCAACCGCCTCGCGCTTCTTCAGCTCTTCCTCATAAAGGCGCGAGCGCAGCATCTCCCAGGCCTTGGCCTTGTTCTTGTGCTGCGAACGTTCGGCCTGGCAGGCAACCGCAATGCCGGTGGCCAGATGCGTGATGCGCACGGCCGAATCGGTGGTGTTGACGTGCTGGCCGCCCGAGCCGGACGAGCGATAAGTATCGATGCGGACATCGGATTCGGAGACGTCGATCTCGATCGTGTCGTCGATGACCGGATAGACCCAGACGCTGGCGAAGGACGTATGCCGGCGCGCATTGCTGTCATAGGGCGAAATACGCACCAGGCGATGAACGCCCGATTCCGTCTTCATCCAGCCATAGGCATTGTGGCCTTTGATCATCAACGTGGCCGACTTGATGCCGGCCTCTTCGCCGTCATGCATTTCCAGCACTTCGACCTTGAAGCGACGACGCTCGGCCCAGCGCGTGTACATGCGCAGCAGCATCGAGGCCCAGTCCTGGCTTTCGGTGCCGCCGGCACCGGCATGGATTTCGAGATAGGTGTCGTTGGAATCTGCTTCACCCGACAGCAACGTCTCGACCTGGCGGGCCTTCGCTTCGCCTTGCATCGAGCGGATCGCGGCTTCGGCCTCGGCAATGACCCCCTCGTCGCGCTCTTCCTCGCCGAGCTCGATCAGGCCGATATTGTCTTCCAGCGCCTGCGTCAGACCTTTCACCGAGGCGATGCCCTCTTCGAGGCCCTGGCGCTCGCGCATCAGCTTCTGCGCTTCCAGCGGCTCGTTCCAGAGGCTGGCGTCCTCGGCGCGCACATTGAGGTATTCAAGCCGCTTTATGGCCTGATCCCAGTCAAAGATGCCTCCTCAGCAGGGTTATCGCCTGCCTGATCTCGTCGACAATATTCTGCGTTTCCGCGCGCATGGCTGGCTGTTCTGTCCTGTTTGCTGAAGTCGGTCGGCGCGATACATAGGCAGGCCGCCGCCGGCTGTAAAGCAAAATGGGCTGGCGCCAAGGCCAGCCCATCCGCTCATGAAAATCGTCAGTAGAGGCCGCCGCCGCCGGACTGGATGGCCTGATTGGCCTGCGGCGACAGCGCGCCGCCGGTGGCGTTCGAGCCGTCGGCGCCCATGCCGATCACCCAATAGCTGTCGGCGGGACCGGTACCCGGCTTGAAGGCTTCGATGATGGTGCCGGGATCGCCCGATGCGGCACGCATGCCGGTCTTGCGGTTGATGGCGACCAGGTTCATGCCTTCGGGCACCTTGAAGTCGACATTGGGCGTGCCGTCCAGCGCCACCCGCATGAAGTCCTTGAAGATCGGGGCCGCGAGGCCGCCACCGGTGGCGCCATGGCCGAGGCCGCGCGGCGTGTCGTAGCCCATGTAGAGGCCGACGACGAGGTTGGGCGTGTAACCGATGAACCAGGCATCCTTTTCGTCGTTGGTCGTTCCGGTCTTGCCGGCGATGTGACGGCCGAGTTCACTGATGGTGGCGCCGGTGCCGCGCTGCACGACACCTTCCATCATCGAGGTGATCTGGTAGGCCGTCATCGGATCGAGCACCTGCTCGGAATTGTCGACGAGTTCCGGCTCCGGCTGGTTCTGCCATTCGGGCGCATTGCAGCCCTGGCAGCCACGTTCGTCCTGCTTGAACACCGTCTTGCCGTAGCGGTCCTGGATGCGGTCGATGAGCGACGGTTTGATCGACTTGCCGCCATTGGCCATGATCGAATAGGCCGACACCATGCGCATCACGGTGGTTTCGCCGGAACCCAGCGCCATCGGTAGATAGGGTGCCAGATGGTCGTAGACACCGAAGCGCTCGGCATATTCGACGACCAACTTCATCCCCATGTCATTGGCAAGCCGCACCGTCATCAGGTTGCGCGACTTCTCGATGCCGGAGCGCAGGGTCGCCGGACCGGCAACGGTGCCGTCGTAATTCTTCGGCGTCCAGCTCGTGTTGCCGCTCTGGATCGTGATCGGCCCGTCCATGATCACCGAGGCCGGCGTATAGCCATTGTCGAGTGCGGCCGAATAGACGATCGGCTTGAACGAGGAGCCCGGCTGGCGCATGGCTTGCGTGGCACGGTTGAATTCGGACTGCGCATAGGAGAAGCCGCCGACCATGGCCAGCACGCGGCCGGTGTGCGGGTCCATGGCGATCAGGCCGCCTTCCACTTCGGGCACCTGGCGCAGGCTGTAGGCGCCATCGGCACCATCGTTTTTCTGCACGAAGATGACGTCGCCCGGCTTCAGCACCTCCGCCGGCGACTTGGCCTTGACGGTCTTGCCGGCAACCACATGGCGCATGGCAAAACCCATGTCCTCCTTGCTGATGGTGCCTTCGACGCGCTCCTTGACGATCTCGCCCGACGCCTGCCGTGCGGGCTGCAGGCCGATCGACAGCCCGGTCGCCGAACTGTCGAGCACGACGGCGAGCGACCATTCGGGAACATCCTCCAGCCCCTTGACGGCGCCAAGCGGCACGCCCCAGTCGCCCGACACGTCGATCGATGTTACCGGCCCGCGATAGCCGCGCAGCGTGTCGTATTTCATCAACCCGTTCTGCATCGATTTGCGGGCAATGAGCTGAATCTTCGGATCGAGCGTGGTGCGGACGGAGAGGCCGCCTTCGTAAAGCGCGTTCTCGCCGTAGCGGGCGATGATCTGGCGGCGCACCTCTTCGGTGAAGTACTCGCCGGCAAACAGATAGGTGCCGCTGCGGCGCGGCGTCACGCCCAACGGCTCGGCCTTGGCCTTGTTGCCTTCCTCACGCGTGACGTAGCCGTTCTCGACCATCTGGTCGATGACCCAGTTGCGGCGTTCGATCGCGCGATCGGCATGCTTGAAAGGGTGGTAGTTGTTCGGCCCCTTGGGCAGCGAGGCCAGGTAGGCGGCCTCGGCCACGGACAGTTCGTTGACCGACTTGTCGAAATAGGTCAGCGCCGCACCGGCGACGCCATAGGCGCCGAAGCCGAAGAAGATTTCGTTGAGGTAGAGTTCGAGAATGCGATCCTTGGGATAGGCCTGCTCGATGCGGAAGGCGAGGATCATCTCCTTGATCTTGCGCTCGTAGGTCTGGTCCGAGGACAACAGGAAGTTCTTCGCCACCTGCTGGGTAATCGTCGAGGCGCCGACCTGACGCCGGCCCGAGCCGAGATTCTGCAGGTTGACGATGATGGCGCGGCCGAGGCCGGTCACATCGATGCCTGGGTGATTGTAGAAATTCTTGTCTTCGGCCGACAGGAAGGCCGCCTTGACGCGGTCCGGTATGGCCTGGATCGGCAGATACAGGCGCCGTTCGCGCGCGTATTCCGCCATCAGCGCGCCGTCAGACGCATGGATGCGGGTGGTCACCGGCGGCTCGTATTTCGCCAGCACCTCGTAATCGGGCAGATCTTTCGACAAATGGCCGATGTAGATGGCAACGGCCGCCGCGACCAGAAGGGCCAGCGTCGTGCCGATGCCGAAAAAATAGCCAATGAGACGAATCATACCCGCTCCAGTCCTTGGTTCGGGAATTTCCTAAACGAAGCCGCCTTTCGCGCAAGCTTTCGAGCCGGTCCCAATCCGTAATCGAAAACCCTTGTCGCCGCCATGTGGACAAAATACGGCAATGCCTGATTTCGCGGTCGCGAGCCGGAAATAAAAAGCATTGGGTGTTGTCGTCGCGCAACGCCGCCTCTGGTTGCAGGCGCCGCCGGTCATGTCAACCTCCGGTTCCCGGTCCGGCCTTGGCCGACGCGAACAGCGCGACGGCGTTGGTTATACTCTGGGCCGCCTTGCCGCGCC
This sequence comes from Mesorhizobium sp. M7A.F.Ca.MR.148.00.0.0, assembly GCF_003997735.1. Classification (NCBI taxonomy): domain Bacteria; kingdom Pseudomonadati; phylum Pseudomonadota; class Alphaproteobacteria; order Hyphomicrobiales; family Phyllobacteriaceae; genus Mesorhizobium; species Mesorhizobium sp. M7A.F.Ca.MR.148.00.0.0. The sequence goes on from NZ_RZTB01000038.1 coordinate 25,773, forward strand.
AGTCGGCGTTGAGCAACTGCGCCTCGTCCTTGGCGTTCGAGAGATAACCGAGTTCGACCAGCACCGACGGCACGTCGGGTGCCTTGAGCACCTTGAAGCCCGCCGAACGCTGCGGATTGTTGATGAGGCCGACGCTGGTCGACAATTGGCCAACCAGCGTGTGGGCGAAACTCATCGAGAAATTGTGCGTTTCGCGGCGGATCAGGTCGATCAGGATGTCGGTGACTTCCTTGTTGTCGTTCTTGATTTCCATGCCGGCGAACTGATCGGAGAGGTTTTCTCGGTCGGCAAGCGCCTGCGCCTCGGGGTCCGAAGCCTTGTCGGAGACGGTGTAGACGGTGGCGCCGCGAATGCCCTTGACGCTGATCGTGTCGGCATGGATCGAAATAAGCAGGTCGGCCTCATGCTGACGGGCGATGCGCACGCGGTCATCAAGACGCAGGAATTCGTCTGTGTCGCGCGTCATGAACACATTATAATTGCCAACGGCTGCGAGTTTGTCGCGCAGCTCCGTGGCGAAGGCCAGCGTGACATTCTTCTCGATGGTGCCGTTCAGGCCCTCGGCACCGCCGTCGATGCCGCCATGGCCGGGATCGATGACGACGGTGAACCGATGACCCGGATTGGAAACCGGTCCGGTGCCGACCCGCCCTCCCTTGTCGGTCGAAACGGTCGATCCGGTGGTCAGCGCCTGATTGGCCAGCGCCACATCGAACTCGCGCTCGGATGCGGCCGACATGTCGATGGCAATGCGGTAGCCGGTTCCGTCCTCGTTCTTGAGCACGTCGAGCTTGTCGACGGCAAAGGGACCCTTGCCGGTGAGGATCAGCCGCGAAACGCCCTCGCTAAGCGCGCCCAGACGCACGCCCTTGACCAGGCCCCGCGCCTTCAAATCCTTGGCATCAACGGCGAATCTCGTATTCGCGAGATCTATGACAAGACGGTTGGGACCGCGCAGCAGGAACCATTTGATATCGGGTTCGCGATCGAAGTCCATGACGATGCGCATCTTGGTGGCATCGCCGGCCATCTTGTAACCTTTTGCCACGAGCGGAGCGTCGGCGGCATTGGCTTTTGAGGACAAGGCAGATGAGACCGCCAGCAGCAGCAAGAGGGCGAAAGCGGCCAGGATCCGGCCGCCGACACGACATCCCTTGTCTGTGAAGTCCGCCAATCCCATCTCTCTTCCAGTCGCTCCCGGTTTGGCGCCCGGCGCCGGTCGTTTCGTCGAAATGCCGGTTAGGCCGCGAACTCGATTAACGATTGGTATCCAGAGAAGGTTAACCAAGCCTTTTCACGCAAGGGCCGCAAGCCTGGCTTACGCTACGGAACGGCTTTTTGCCGGCATCGGAAATCGGGGTTGCCTTCCACCCCGCCAAATCATAAAAGCGATGGTGGATCACTGCAATCCTGGAACCGCCCTCCTCCGCAGCTTCTTGCTACAGGGTCAGACGTAAAGGCGGCTCCTTTCGCTTTAGGCGAAAAGGGTTCAGGTGATCGCGACGAATTTCGCAGGCGTGCTCCCGTGGCGGGGGAATCGCCTGCGTGAGGAAAACGGCCGGGTTTGTTCCCGCGCCGGCTCTGTAGGAGCAAACAAGCTGGTCCGGTTCATCCGGGCTTTGGTTCAAAAGGTTCTGTTGGTGACGATGGCTTCAAGCGCAATCATGGAAAGGTCCGCATCAAACCGCGCCATTATGGCTGCGGGCGGCACCGCCATGGCGCTCAAGCGGCGGCCGACGGACGTTCAAATATCCGGCACCCACACTCCAGACACGCAGCAGCAGGCTTTGCCTCGCAAGCTGCGGCTGACGGCTGCCGGGGGGAAACGAAATAATGCCCAACAAAATGCTGATAGACGCCTCCCACCCGGAGGAAACACGCGTTGTCGTCATACGCGGTAACCGTATTGAAGAATTCGACTTTGAATCCCAGGACAAGAAGCAGCTCAAAGGAAACATCTACCTAGCCCGCGTAACGCGCGTAGAGCCCTCCCTTCAGGCAGCCTTTGTCGAATATGGCGGCAACCGTCACGGTTTTCTCGCCTTCAGTGAAATTCACCCCGACTACTACCAGATTCCGGTCGCCGATCGTCAGGCACTGCTGCGCGCGGAAGCGCAGGAGGCTGAGGACGAAGAGAACGAGGACGGCGACGGCGATGATCGCCAGAGCCGCGATCGCGGACGGCGCGGCCGCAGGCGCGGCGGCAAGCCCCGCGACCGGGGCGAGCACAAGCGTGATGCTGCCGATTCCAGCGAGGCAAGCGACGCTGCCGACGAGGCGGAAGAGGGCGCCGACGCTGGTTTCGAGGAGATCTCGCACACGTCCGAGATCATCGAACATGCGGCCGATGCGTCCGAACATGCCGATGCGTCCGAACATGGCGAGGATTCCGCCGAGCAGGACGAAGGCGAAACCCGCGAAGGCGGCCCGACGTCGATCGCCGCCTCGGTCGAGGCCGATGTGATTTCCGAAGCCGTCCCGCAGGCCGAACAAGGCAGCGAGGCGACCTCCGGCGACAATGATCGCGGCATGCTGGAAGAAGTGCAGTCCTCGCATCCGGACGATCACGAGGTCGAATCGGTCGGCGCCGAGGACGCGCTGGAAGAAGTGCGCAACCGCCGCAAGCCGGTGCGCCGCCAGTACAAGATCCAGGAAGTGATCAAGCGCCGGCAGATCCTCTTGGTGCAGGTCGTCAAGGAAGAGCGCGGCAACAAGGGTGCGGCACTGACCACCTATCTGTCGCTTGCCGGCCGCTATTCGGTGCTGATGCCGAACACGGCGCGTGGCGGCGGCATTTCGCGCAAGATCACCAGCGCGGTCGATCGCAAGCGTCTGAAGGAGGTCGTTGCCGATCTCGAAGTGCCGCAGGGCATGGGCGTGATCCTGCGCACCGCCGGCGAGAGCCGCACCAAGGCCGAGATCAAGCGCGATTACGAATATCTGATGCGGCTTTGGGAAAATGTCCGCAATCTCACCTTGCAGTCCACGGCCCCTGCCCTGGTCTACGAGGAAGGCAGCCTGATCAAGCGCTCGGTGCGCGACCTCTACAACAAGGATATCGACGAGATTCTTGTCTCCGGCGAGGAAGGCTATCGCGAGGCCAAGGACTTCATGCGCATGCTGATGCCGAGCCACGCCAAGGTGGTTCAGCCGTTCCGCGACACGACGCCGATCTTCGTGCGCAACGGCATCGAGGCACAGCTTGACCGCATGCTGCAGCCGCAGGTGACGCTGAAGAGCGGCGGCTACATCATCATCAACCAGACCGAGGCGCTGGTTGCCATCGATGTGAATTCGGGCCGCTCCACCAAGGAGCACTCGATCGAGGACACCGCACTCCACACCAATCTGGAAGCGGCCGAGGAAGTCGCGCGTCAGCTCAGGCTGCGCGACCTTGCCGGCCTGATCGTCATCGACTTCATCGACATGGAGGAGAACCGCAACAACCGCTCCGTCGAGAAGCGGCTGAAGGATCACCTCAAGAACGATCGTGCGCGCATCCAGGTCGGCCGTATCTCGCATTTCGGCCTGATGGAGATGTCACGCCAGCGCATCCGCGCCAGCGTGCTGGAATCGACCATGAAGCCCTGCCCCCATTGCGGCGGCACCGGCCACGTACGCTCCGATTCGTCGGTCGCGCTGATGGTGGTGCGGGCGATTGAGGAATTCCTGCTCAAGGATTCCCGCAGCCACATCACGGTGCGGACGCCGGCGGCGACCGCACTCTACGTGCTCAATCACAAGCGCGGCACGCTGGTGGAACTCGAAAGCCGCTTCGGGCTGACGATCACCGTCGAGGCCGACGATTCGGTGGGTTCGCAGCACTATGCGATCTTCCGCGGCGCGCTGGCTGAAAAGCCGGAAGGCTTCGTCGAGGCGCGCAGCTTCCCGGCCTATGCCGAGCCGGAAGAGCCCGAGGACGAGATTGTCGTCGTCGAGGAAGATGACGAGGCGCCGGTGCAGGCCGAACAGCCGCGCCAGCAGCCGCAGCAACAACCCCGCCCTGCTGCCGCCGGTGGCGAGGAAGGCGAAGGCCGCGACCGCAAGCGCCGCAAGCGCCGGCGTCGGCGCGGCGGCAAGGATCGCGATCGCGAACATGGCGCCCCTGCGGACGGTGCTTCCGTCTCGGCTCCGGCCGGCGAATTTTCGGACCCGGACTCGGCCGCCAGCGATGGCGACACGGAAGCGGACGACAACGCCCCTGTCGGTGTTGCCGAAACGTCTGAGACAGCTGAAGCTTCGGACGAAGGCCAGGGCAAAAAGCGCCGGCGCGGCAAGCGCGGCGGCAAGCGCAACCGTCGCGAAGACGGTGAAGGCGAGGCTGAGGCAAGTGCTGGCGAAACAGCAGACGCTTCTGAAGGCGAAGTCCGGGCAACCGAGGTGATCGCCAGCGAGCCGGTCGTTGCTGCACCAGCCGAAGAGCCGGTGGCGCTTGCCCCGGCAAATGACGACGCGCCGGCCACGGAGAAGCCGAAGAAGCCACGTCGCGCGGCCAAGCCAAAGAAGGCCGCGGCCGAAATTGTCGCCGATGAGCCGGCTGCGGAGGTGGAAGCACCGGTCGACACGCCGGTCACCGCATCCGACGAGGCAGCTATCGCTTCTGTCGAGGAGGCACCGAAGGCCCGCCCGTCGCGGCGCAAGCCGGCGGCGGCGAATGCGCCGGTCGAGCCGGTCGTGTCTTCGATCGTCGCGGAAGAGCCCGCGGCCAAGGCCGAGGACAAGACCGAGGACAAGCCGAAGCGCGGCGGCTGGTGGCAGCGGAAGGGCTTTTTCTAAGCCTTTCAATCGCATGAGCTAGTTCTTTGACAAAAAAATCCCGCGCCGTCTCGAAGACGGCGCGGGATTTTCTTATCTGGCGCTATGGCGGATCGCGAAGGCTACGGCGCGAAGATCGACCAGTTCATCATCCTGGCAAGCTTTTCCAGCGCGATCGACCCCAGCTTGGAGTTGCCGTTGGCATTGAGACCTGGCGACCAGACGGCAAGCGACGCCACGCCCGGCACGATGCCCAATATGCCTCCGCCGACACCGCTCTTGCCGGGGATGCCGACGTGGAAGGCGAAATCGCCGGAGCCGTCATAATGGCCGCAGGTCAGCATCATGGCGCCGATGCGGCGTGCCCGCTCGGCCGACACCACGGAATGCCCGGTCGCCGGGTTCTTGCCGCCATTGGCGAGGAAGCGGCCGGCGAGCGCCAGTTGCCGGCAACTCATGGCGATGGCGCAGTGGTGGAAGTAGACGCCCAGCGCCAGTTCCGGCGCATGGTGGAGATTGCCGAAGGATTTCATATAGTTGGCGAGTGCGAAGTTGCGGTAGCCGGTGGCCCGTTCGGATGCTGCGACCTCGCGGTCGATGATGATGGTCTCGTCGTCGGCGAGGAACTGGATGAAGCGCAGGATCTCGCCGATCGCCTCGCGCGGCTGGTGGCCCGCAAGCAGGATGTCGGAAATGACGATGGCGCCGGCATTGATGAACGGGTTGCGCGGGATGCCGTTCTCATGCTCGAGCTGCACGATCGAGTTGAATGGATTGCCTGACGGTTCGCGGCCGACCCGCTGCCACAGCGCGTCGCCGACATTGCCGAGCGCCAGTGTCAGGGTGAACACTTTCGAGATGCTCTGGATGGAAAAGGCCTGGTCGGCGTCCCCCGCCGTCAGCACGCGCCCGTCATTGGTGACCGCTGCGATGCCGAATTTCTTCGGATCGACCTTACCCAACTGCGGAATGTAAGAAGCGACATCACCGCGATCGGTGCGATCGGCCATTTCGGCAGCGACTTCGGCCAATGCCTGATCAAGTGTGGAGGCCTGATCAAGTCTGAGGGCCTGTTCGAGTTCCGGCATGGCGCTACCTCAACCAGCGTTCGATGCGCGCCATTGCCTCGACCATGTCGTCGTGGCTGCCGGCATAGGAGAAACGCATCGTCCGGTGCCCGGCCTGGGTGTCGAAGTCTTGGCCGGGTGTTGCCGCGACATGCGCCTCGGCCAGCATCTTTCGCGCGAAGGCCATGCTGTCATTGGTATGCCTGGTGACGTCACAGAAGGCATAAAAGGCGCCGTCCATCGGCGCCGCCAGCGGAAAGCCGAGCTCGGGCAGGCGTTTCATCAAAAGCTCGCGATTCCAGGCGTAGCGGCCTTTTACCGCCTCCAGTTCCTCGGTCGCCCTGAACGCCTCGATCGCGGCGATCTGCGATAGCTCCGGCGGCGAGATGTAGAGGCTCTGGGCGACGCGCTCGACCGGCCGCACCAGGTCCTGCGGCAGCACCATCCAGCCGATGCGCCAGCCGGTCATGCAGTAATATTTGGAGAAGGAGTTGATCACGGTCACGTCGCCTCCATAGGCAAGCGCCGTGGTGTCGGGGGCGGCATAGGCCAGCCGGTGATAGATTTCGTCGGAGATGACGGCGATGCCGAGGTCTTGTGCCGTCCTCACCAGGGCCGCCAGTTCATCGGCCGGTATGACCGCGCCGGTTGGATTGGCGGGACTGGCGAAGAGAACGCCTTTCAGCGGCTTTTCACGATGCGCGGTCTCGAGATGGCCGGCATGCAGGTAGGCGGCGTCGCCGAGCTCGATCTCGACCACCTCGATGCCGAGCGCGGCCATGATGTTGCGATAGGCGGGATAGCCGGGTGCCGCGATGGCGACGCGGTCACCCCCATCGAACATCGCCAGGAAGGCGAGGTTGAAGGCGGCCGACGATCCAGTGGTCACCGCGATCCGGCCGGGCTCGATATCAAGCCCGTAGTGATCGGCGTAGTGTCCGGCGATCGCCTTGCGCAAACCTGCCAGTCCCAGCGCGTCGGTGTAGCCGATGCGTCCGTCCTGCAGCGCCTTGGCGGCTGCGGCGCGAACCAGAACCGGTGCGGGATCGGAGGGCTGGCCGACGGCCATCGAAACAACCGGCACGCCCTGGGACTTCAGCCGGTTTGCCTCTGCCAGAATGTCCATCGCATGGAAGGGCTCGACATTGCCACGGCGTGAGAGCGAAACGACCATGCAACCAGTATTCCCGATGACTGACGGCGCCAGGCACTGGCGCATGTGCCGCACAAATGCCCGATTGATGTGAGGATCACAAGTTGAGGAAGTTTCCGGCGCCGACTTTTCATCTTTCGCCCGCTCGTCTACCAGTGGAGCCATCATGTTGAGCCGACCCAGATCGACGATTGCCCAGGCAGCGCGCGTCTTCGCGACGCTTTCGCTTGGCGTTGCCGTTGCAATGGCGAGTTCGGTCAGCGCCTTTGCCCAGAACGTGCCGGTGGTGCGCGACGCCGAGATCGAGGCGCTGGTTCGCGATTACGCGCGGCCGATCTTCAGGGCGGCTGGCCTGGCGAATGACGGCATCGACATCGTTCTGGTCAATGACCAGAGTTTCAACGCCTTCGTCACCGGGCGCCGGCTGTTCATCAACACCGGCGCGCTGATGACGGCCGAAACGCCCAACGAGATCATCGGCGTCATCGCGCACGAAGCCGGTCATATCGCCGGCGGCCACCAGCAGAAACTCCGCGACCAGCTTGAACGCGCCAAGACGATGGCCATCATCGCGACGCTGCTGGGTGCCGGTGCCATGGTCGCCGGCGCGACAACCAATAGCCGCGGCCTTGCCGGTGCGGGCGTGGGCGTGGCCGCCGGCGGCGGCGAGATGGCACAGCGCAGCATCCTCGCCTACCAGCGCACCGAGGAGATGACGGCCGACCGCTCGGCTATCACCTATCTCAACGCCACCGGCCAATCCGGCATGGGCATGCTGAAGACGTTTCACCGCTTCCAGACTGCGCTGTCGCTCTCGGGCGCGCAAGTCGATCCCTACCGGATCAGCCATCCGATGCCGCGGGATCGCATCTCCAATCTCGAAGTGCTGGTGAAACAGAGCCCCAATGTCGACAGGCCGGACCCGCCCGCGCTGCAGCAGCGCCATGACATGGTGCGGGTGAAGATCGCCGTCTACATGGAAGGCCAGGCGGCTGCGTCGCGGCTGATGCGAAAGATGCAAGGGACCCTCGCCGCGCTATATGGCGACGCCCAGTCGACCTACCTGTTCGGCAACATCGCCGCCGCGCTCGCCAAGACCAATGCACTGATCAAGGCGCAGCCCAAGAACGCTTACTTCCAGGAACTGCGCGGCGATATTCTGATGAAGGCAAACAAACCCAAGGAAGCCGCGGACGCCTACGCAAAGGCGGTCAGCCTCGATTCGGCGCGGTCCGGTCTGCTGCCGGTGTCCATGGGCCAGGCGCTGATGGCCGTCGGCACGCCCGACTCCCTCAAAAAAGCCGTCGTGCAGATCAACAACGGCCTCGGGCGCGACAAGGAAAATTCAGCCGGGTATCGCTATCTGGCACAGGCCTACGGTGAGTTGGGTGACATACCGGGCGCTGAACTTGCCACCGCCGAAAGCCATTTCTATTCCGGCAACTACAAGGATGCGAAGATTTTCGCCATGCGGGCGCAGCAGCAGATGAAACGCGGCGAGCCGCGCTGGCTTCGCGCCCAGGATATCATAAACTACAAGCCGTCAACCAAGATCAAGTGAACCTTCCGGCCGCGCGCCACGACATAGCTAGACCGGAAAACAGGTAGAAGGAACAGGAACGATGAAAAAGGCACTGCTGCTAGGCACCACGGGGGTTGCGGTCGCCCTGGCCATGCTGGCTTTCGGATTCGTTGCCGGAAACCCGCAGATCGCCAAGGCCGGTACCGCACAGCCGGTCGAGACCGCGGCGGCCGATACCAAGATCGACCGCACCGAGGTCGAAGGCATCATCCGTGACTATTTGTTGAAAAACCCGGAAGTCCTCCTGGAGGTCCAGGACGCGCTTGAGGCCAAGCAGAAGGAAGAGCAGCGCATCGCTCATCTCGGCGTGATCAAGAATGCCAAGGACCAGATCTTCAACTCCGCCTTTGACGGCGTCGTCGGCAATCCGAACGGCAAGGTCACCATCGTCGAGTTCTACGACTACAATTGCGGCTTCTGCAAACGCGCCATCGACGACATGCAGGCGTTGACCAAGACCGATCCGGACCTGCGTTTCGTGCTCAAGGAATTCCCCATCCTCGGACCGGATTCGCAGAAGGCGAGCGTGGTCTCGATGGCGTTCCATCTGATGCACCCGGAAAAGTACGGCGAGTTCCACAATGCGTTGCTCGGCGGCCAGGGACGCGCCACCGAGGCGGCGGCCATCAAGGTCGCGCTGTCGCTCGGCGCCGACGAAGCGGCGCTGCGCGAGAAGATGAAGGACCCGACAATCAACGAGGCCCTCGCCAAGACCTACGATCTTGCCAACAAGCTGGCGATCACCGGAACGCCGTCCTATGTCGTCGGCAACGAGGTGGTGTTCGGAGCACTCGGGCAGGAAGTACTGGCAGAAAAGATCGAGGCGGCGAAAGCCGCGCTCTGATCTTGCTCGCCAGCTATTTCTCACGGGCACATTTCCGCCTGTTGTGGACAGTGAAAGAACGCACTTGCGCTCTTTCCGCGGGCGGCTATGCCCATTATAGAGGGCCCAGCGCGCTGGCTTGATGACGGCGCCGGGAAAGGTCGGCTTTTTGAAAACGGTTTTCGTCCTGAACGGTCCCAATCTAAACGCGCTCGGCAAGCGCGAGCCGGGCATCTATGGCGGCAAGACGCTTGCCGCGATCGCCGACGACTGCAAGCAGGCAGGCACGGCGCTGGGGTTCGAGATCGATTTCCGCCAGTCGAACCATGAGGGCGACCTTGTCGACTGGATTCAGGAAGCTGGCGACAAGGCTGTCGGCATCGTCATCAATCCGGGCGCCTACAGCCACACCTCAATTGCCATCCACGACGCCATCCGCGCCGTCGCACCGTTGCCGGTGGCCGAAGTTCATCTTTCCAACATCCATGCGCGGGAACCATTCCGCCACGTCTCCATGGTCGCGCCGGTCGCCGTCGGCATGATCTGTGGCTTTGGGCCGCTCGGCTATACGCTGGCGCTACAGGCGCTGGCCGCACGCCTATGACCGGCCAACAAACAGAAGGCTCGAAAATGTCGATAAAGAAGACCGGTGTTGACCAGCAACTGATCCGCGATCTGGCGGGCATACTGAACGACACCAATCTCACCGAGATCGAGGTTGAACTGGGCGACCTGAAGGTGCGCGTCTCGCGGCAGGCGCCGGCTGTTCATGCAATCGCAGCGCCGCAGCAGGCCTATGCGCCGGCAGCAGCGCAAGCTCCCACCGCAGCTCTGCCCGTTGTGGCAGATATTTCCAAGAACGCAGTCACCTCGCCGATGGTCGGCACCGCCTACCTAGCGCCGTCGCCGGACGCCAAGGCATTCATCGAAGTCGGCCAGAAGGTCAAGGAAGGCCAGACGCTGCTGATCATCGAAGCGATGAAGACGATGAACCAGATCCCCTCGCCACGCGCCGGCACGGTGACCGCGATCCTTTTCGAGGATTCGCAGCCGGTCGAATATGGCATGCCGCTCGTCGTGATCGAATAGAGCGGGCCTGATGTTTCAGAAGATCCTCATCGCCAATCGCGGCGAAATCGCCCTCCGGGTGCTGCGCGCCTGCAAGGAACTCGGCATCCAGACGGTGGTGGTGCATTCGACCGCCGATGCCGACGCCATGCATGTGCGGCTCGCCGACGAGAGCGTCTGCATCGGTCCGCCGCCATCGCGCGACAGCTATCTCAACATCCATCAGATCGTTGCGGCCTGCGAAATCACCGGCGCCGACGCCGTGCATCCGGGCTACGGCTTCCTGTCGGAGAACGCCAAATTCGCCGACATACTGGCCGCGCACAACATCACCTTCATCGGTCCGTCCGGCGACCATATCCGCATCATGGGCGACAAGATCGAGGCCAAGCGAACCGCCAAGCGCCTCGGCATTCCGGTTGTGCCCGGTTCGGATGGCGCCGTCACCGATCAGAAGGAAGCCAGGCGCATTGCCGCCGAGATCGGCTATCCCGTGATCATCAAGGCATCGGCCGGCGGTGGCGGACGCGGCATGAAGGTCGCCCTCACCGAGGCTGACCTGGAGGTCGCCTTGCAGACGGCGAGCACGGAAGCCGGTGCGGCGTTCGGCGACGATGCCGTTTATATCGAAAAATACCTGGAAAAGCCGCGCCATATCGAAGTCCAGGTGTTTGGCGACGGCTTTGGCCGCGGCGTGCATTTCGGCGAGCGCGACTGTTCCTTGCAGCGCCGCCACCAGAAGGTCTGGGAAGAGGCGCCCTCGCCCGCCCTCAATGCCGAAGAGCGCGCCCGCATCGGCGGCATCTGCGCCAAGGCGATCGCCGACCTCGGCTATTCCGGCGCCGGCACGATCGAGTTCCTCTACGAGAATGGCGAGTTCTACTTCATCGAGATGAACACGCGCCTGCAGGTCGAGCATCCGGTGACGGAAGCGATCACCGGCATCGATCTCGTGCATGAGCAGATCCGCGTCGCCTCCGGCGGCGGCCTCTCGGTGAAGCAGGAGGACATCAAGTTCAACGGCCACGCCATCGAATGCCGCATCAACGCCGAGGACCCGCGCACCTTCACCCCCTCGCCCGGCACGATCACCCATTTCCACACACCGGGCGGCCTGGGCATCCGCGTCGATTCCGGCGTTTATTCCGGCTACAAGATCCCGCCCTATTACGACAGCCTGATCGGCAAGCTGATCGTGCATGGGCGTAATCGCGTCGAGTGCATGATGCGCCTGCGCCGCGCCCTGGACGAGTTCGTCGTCGACGGCATCAAAACGACGCTGCCGCTGTTTCGCGATCTCGTCGGCAATGCCGACATCGCCAATGGCGACTACGACATCCACTGGCTGGAAAAATATCTGGCCAAGGAAGAGTAGCGCGGAGACGCGATGACCCGCCCCTACGCGCCCGGCTATCGCATCCCCACCGACCTTCTGCTCAAGGCATACGCCTCGGGCGTCTTCCCGATGGCCGAAAGTGCCGGCGACCCGGAGGTGTTCTGGGTGCGGCCGGAGACGCGCGGCATCATTCCGCTCGATGGTTTTCACGCGCCGAAAAGCCTCAGGAAAACGATCAGGAAGAACCCCTTCGACATCCGTTTCGATTTCGATTTCGAAGCGACCATCGACGGCTGCGCCGAAAAGCGCGTGGAACGGCGCTCGACCTGGATCAATGCGCCGATCCGCGAAGCCTATGTCGAGTTGCATCGGATAGGCCATTGTCATTCGGTCGAGGCGTGGCGCGAGGACCGGCTGGTCGGCGGCCTCTATGGCGTGTCGCTCGGCCGGGTGTTTTTTGGCGAGAGCATGTTCGCCAGGGAGACGGACGCTTCCAAGACCTGCCTTTTCTATCTCGTCGAGCGCTTGAAGGCACGCGGCTTCGCGCTGCTCGATACGCAGTTCACCACCGAGCACCTCAAGCGCTTCGGCGCCGTCGACGTGCCGCGCGGCAAATATGAAAAGATGCTGGCCGACGCACTGAAGGGCGAGGCCGTATTCTATCCCTGACGCCCAATTCTATCCCTGAAGATTGAGCCTACTTCCCATTGGCGGCTTCCAATGGCGTTTGCGAATGGAACATCATCTTCCAGCCGTTGACGCGATGGACATAGCCGGTGCTGACCAGCGCGGCGTAAGGTTCGCCGTTCTCGCGTGTCGCATGTGCCTCGTAGGTCAGCATGATGATGTCGCTGCCCGGCTCGATAATACCCTTGAGGTCGATTTTCAGGTCGCGCCAGCGGTTGGGCTTGGTTGCGGTCTTGGCGAGATCCGCATTGTCCATCGCCTGTGCCATCTGCGGAAACGCCACCAGGCATTCGGTGTCGACATTGGCCGCATAGTAGGCCGCGTCGCCCGTCCAGAATCCCTTTTCAAGTTCCAGCAACTCTGCCTTGCCGGCCGTGATCCGCTTGCTGTCTGACATCGGAAGATCCTCCCTGCGCATAAATGCGCGCTCATCCGTGCCCCAACGTATGGTGGCAAGGACGGTTCCGGAGGATCAGTTGGTGTCGGTCGTATCGGGGTCCGAAGCGTCCGGCTCCGTCACATCTGGCTCTGTCACGTCCGGAGCAGTCGCGGCTTTCGGCTTGGCCGCGGCGGGCTTGGGCGCCTCGGCTTTGGTCGAGTCTGCCTTGGCGCCATCGGGCGCCGGCACATCCGACTTCTGCTTGCAAGCCTTCAGCCAGACGTCATAGACGGCATGCTCGACGGCATTGAGGCCGGGGCTTTCGGCAAACATCCAGCCGGTGAAGATGCGGCGGATCTTGCGGTCCAGCGTGATCTCGTCGACCTCGACGAAGGAATCGGTCTTCGGCTCTTCGGTCTGTGGCCGCGAATAGCAGACGCGCGGCGTCACCTGCAAAGCGCCGAACTGCACCGTCTCGTCGATATAGACATCGAAGGTGATGATGCGGCCGGTGATCTTGTCGATACCGGCAAACTCGGCAACGGCATTGGTGACCCGGTCCGCTCCCGCGGGCGGCGCCGGCGCGGGTGCCGCGGGCTCAGGCGAAGCGGCGAAGGCCACGGTGCTGACGGCAAGACCGGCGGCTAGCGCCAGACTGGCCGATATTGAGTAAGAAAAGCTCATGCAAAGATACCGGTGGTTCGCGCCCGGGTGATTCTGTCGATCGCCAAGGCTAGTCGCCGTTTTCTGATCAGCAAGCAGCTAAACACCAATTGTGGCGATAAAGGACCGGCTTGCACCCTGTCGCTACGACCCGGGTGTCCAGGCATCGTAGTCGCCGGTGACCTGCGGGCGGTGCTGATTGGTCAGCACCGAGCCCTTCGGGCGATAGGCCGCCGGGCTGCCGGTCAGATTGGGCTGATGCGGCTTTTGCCAATCGCGCGGCTTGTAGTCCTCGCTGGACGGCGCGACGTCGACGCGGTGGTGCATCCAGCCGTGCCAGCCGGGCGGTATCGCCGAAGCCTCCGAATAATTGCGGTAGATGACCCAGCGGCGCGTGCGGCCTTCCGAATCGATGCCGCCTTCGTAATAGAAATTGCCGGTCTCGTCCTGGCCGACCTTCTTGCCGTACCGCCACGTGTGCAGGCGGGTTCCTATCGTCTGGCTGTTCCACCAGGTGAAAAACTGCGTAAGGAAAGTCTTCATTTCAAAACCCTCGCGCCGGCAGCGCCCGTTTTCCTGCTTATGGCGTCAGGCCTTGCCGAAGGCAAGGCTTTTGCCACGGCGTGCGCGCAAATGGCTTGCCTAAAGCCCGACACAAGCCTGTGATCCTGCCGGTCGCTGCATGCACGCTTGCCAAGCCTTTACGGTATTTCTAAAGCTCTGCGCGCCCATGCCTGCATCCAGCCCGGCTTGAGGCCAAAGGAGGTGACGATTGGCCACGGAATTGCCGACCACCGACATTCGCATCAGCGCCGAGGCGATTCGCCACCGCAAGGGCGGCACGCCGATCGTTTGCCTGACCGCCTATACCTATCCCATCGCCCGTCTGCTCGATCGCCATGTTGATCTGCTTCTGGTAGGCGACAGTGTCGCCATGGTCCTGCATGGCCACAAGACGACTCTGGGCGCCTCGCTGGAGATGATGATCGCACATGGGCAGGCCGTGATGCGCGGCTCGGCCAAGGCCTGCGTCGTCGTCGACCTGCCGGCCGGCACCTATGAGGCAACGGCAGCGCAAGCCGTCGCCTCGGCGCGGCGGGTCGTCGACGAAACCGGCTGCCAGGCGGTGAAGCTCGAAGGCGGCCTCGACATGATCAGCCAGATCGAGGCCATCGTCGCCGCCGGCATTCCGGTGATGGGACATATCGGCCTGCAGCCGCAATCGGTCGAGAAGGACGGCGGCTACAAGATCAAGGGCCGCACCGAGGAGGCTGTTGCGGCATTGCTTCGCGATGCGCTCGCCGTCGAGAATGCCGGCGCTTTCTCGGTGGTCATCGAAGGCACGGTCGAGAGGGTCGCCGCCGATATTAGCCGCCGCCTCGCCATTCCAACCATCGGCATCGGTGCCAGCGGTGATTGCGACGGCCAGATCCTGGTCATCGACGACATGGTCGGGCTGACCGTCGATCGCGTGCCGAAATTTGTCAAGGAATACGCCGACCTGCGCAGCGTGATCTCGCATGCGGCGGAAACCTATGCAGCCGAGGTGCGGGGCCGGACATTCCCCGGCCCCGGCCATGTCTTTTCGGCGACAAACAGCAGGGACGATGCATGAGCCAACCCGTCGTCGTTGACAGCGTAGCCGCACTTCGCGCGCAAATCCGGGACTGGCGCCGCGACGGCCTTCGTGTCGCCATGGTGCCGACCATGGGTGCTTTGCATGACGGGCACATCTCGCTGGTCAGGATCGCACTCGCAAGAGCCGAGCGCTGCGTCGTGTCGATCTTCGTCAACCCGACGCAGTTCGCGCCGAGCGAAGACCTCGACAAGTACCCGCGCCAACTCGCCCGCGACCTCGACCAACTGGGCGCGGCAAAGGCCGACCTTGCCTTCACACCGACGGTTGGCGAGATGTATCCCGCCGGCTTCGCCACGAAAATCTCGGTCGGCGGCCCCTCCGGCGGGCTCGAATCGAACTTTCGGCCGACCTTTTTCGACGGCGTCGCCACCGTGGTGGCAAAGCTCCTCCTGCAGGCAACGCCCGACTGTGCGGTCTTCGGCGAGAAGGACTACCAGCAGCTTTGTGTGGTGAGGCAACTCTGCCGCGACCTCAACCTGCCTGTCGAGATCATCGGCGCACCGACGATACGCGACGCGCATGGTCTCGCCATGTCGTCACGCAACGCCTATCTCGATGAGGCCGAACTGAAGATCGCCCGCCAACTCAACGTCATATTGCGCAATACGGCTGCGGCGCTGGCGGCAGGCGCCGGCCAGAGCGACGCAACCGAAGAGGCCAGCCGCGCCCTCATCGCCGCCGGCTTTCAGAAGGTCGACTATGTCGAGGTACGCCAAAGCCTGACGCTTGCGCCATGGCGCCGAAACCGCGAAGGGCGTCTTCTCGCGGCAGCATGGCTCGGCAAGACCAGACTGATCGACAATGTGGAGGTTCCCGCTGTCTAGCGCGAAGGCTCGATCCTTCGGCCAGACAGACACGGGCCGACCACAGTCGATGGTCCCGTACTCTTTGGGGTCGACGTATCGCGGCGGATTGCTGCCGCGCCTAGCTCTCGCTCTTTTGTCCGCCGGCCCTGACGATCAGGTGTCCCGCCACGATCCCAACCACCCCGGCAAGGGCTTTCACCAATGCATCGATGAGGCGTGCATGGCGACCGGGATCAATGAGCTGAAGCAGTTCCAGCATGCCGGCGGTCACAGCCACGAAGATCACTACCTGATACAGTCGATTGGGGAAGCCGATCGCCAGGGCGAAGCCCAGCAGGACATAAGCCAAGGCACGCTCGACATTCGCTTCAGCGAGGTGCGGCCGCATCTGGATCGGCGACAAGGTCGCGAAAATGATGATGGCGAGCAGCGCCAGCGCTGTAATGCGGGACAGTTTGGTCATGCCCTTGCATATCCGTCGTGAGCCGGCACAGCAAACGCCGCGATGACGCATGGCCGGATTGCTCTATTCATCCGGTGGCAATCTATCCGAGCGACTTGTCGAAACTCAGCGTCGTCGGCCTTGCGGTATCACTGGACTCCTCCGCGGCACTGACAAGCAAGAACCCTTTCGACCGATAGAAGGCGATGGCGCCGCCATTGGCCGCCTCGACCTCGACGCGCAGCGTTCGCGCTTCCGGGAAACTGGCCTCGACCTCGTCGAGCAGTGCTTGCCCGATCCCGCGCCTTTGGCAGTCCGGATGGACGTAGAGCTGGTTCAGCAGGATGATTTTCGCATCGGCGGTGGCGGCGGCGAAAGCCATGCCACCGATCCGCTTGCCGTCATCGGCCACCAGGAATTCCGAATTCGGCCGCGTCAGCCGCGAGCGGAGCGAAGCGATCGAGTGCCATTCGTCGGTGATCTCGGTGACTTTGGCAGCGCCATAAATGGCGTCATAGGTCGCATGCCACGTTTCCACCAGCAGCGTCCGCACAGCGGCAAGGTCGCGTTCACCTGCGGTGCGGACGAACACGGCGCTACTCGATGCCCAGCTTGGCCTTGACGAGGTCGTTGACGGCTTGCGGGTTGGCCTTGCCGCCGGTCGCCTTCATCACCTGGCCGACGAACCAGCCGGCCATGCTCGGCTTGGCGCGCGCCTGTTCGACCTTGTCAGGGTTGGCGGCAATAACGTCCTCGACGGCCTTCTCGATGGCGCCGGTGTCGGTGACCTGCTTCATGCCACGGCTCTCGACCAGTTGGCGCGGGTCGCCGCCCTCATTCCAGACGATCTCGAACAGGTCCTTGGCGATCTTGCCGGAGATGGTACCATCCTTGATCAGATCGATGACCGCACCGAGCTGCTCGGGCGAAAGCGGAGCGTTTTCAATGTCTTTTCCGGCCTTGTTCAATTGCCCGAGCAGATCGTTGATGACCCAATTGGCGGCAAGCTTGCCGTCGCGGCCGGCGGCCACCTTCTCGAAATAATCGGCGATCGGCTTTTCCGACACCAGGATCGAGGCGTCATAGACGGACAGGCCGAGCGACGCGATCAGCCGCGCCTTCTTGTCGTCTGGCAGTTCCGGCAATTCCTTGGCCAGCGCATCGACATAGGCCTGGTCGAATTCCAGCGGCAAAAGGTCGGGATCGGGGAAGTAGCGGTAATCATGCGCCTCTTCCTTGGAGCGCATCGAGCGCGTCTCGCCCTTGACGGCGTCGAACAGCCGCGTCTCCTGATCGATCTTGCCGCCATCCTCGAGAATGGCGATCTGCCGGCGCGCCTCATAGTCGATGGCCTGGCCGATGAAGCGGATCGAGTTGACGTTCTTGATCTCGCAGCGCGTGCCGAACTCGCCGCCCGGCCTGCGCACCGAAACGTTGACGTCGGCGCGCATCGAACCTTCGTCCATGTTGCCGTCGCAGGTGCCGAGATAGCGCACGATGGTGCGCAGCTTGGTGACATAAGCCTTGGCCTCGTCGGCCGAGCGCATGTCCGGCTTGGAGACGATCTCCATCAGCGCCACGCCGGAGCGGTTGAGATCGACATAGGACATGGTCGCATGCTGGTCGTGCATCGACTTGCCGGCATCCTGCTCCAGATGCAGCCGCTCGATGCCGACCTCGATGTCCTCGAATTCGCCCTGGCGGTCCGGGCCGACCGAAACGATCACCGTGCCTTCGCCGACGATCGGCTGCTTGAACTGCGAGATCTGGTAGCCCTGCGGCAGGTCGGGATAAAAGTAGTTCTTCCGATCGAAGACCGACTTGTGGTTGATCTGCGCCTTCAGCCCCAGGCCGGTGCGGATCGCCTGCTTGACGCATTCCTCGTTGATGACCGGCAGCATGCCCGGCATCGCCGCATCGACCAGGCTGACATTGGCGTTGGGCGGCGCGCCGAAGGCCGTCGAGGCGCCCGAAAACAGCTTTGCTTCCGACGTGACCTGCGCATGGACCTCGAGGCCGATGATGATCTCCCAGTCGCCGGTTGCGCCGGGGATCAGGCGTTTTGCGTCAGGAGTACGGGTGTCGATAAGGGACATGGCGGCCTGCGAATTGCGGTGAGTGATTTCACGTTTGAACGTGAATTTCACGTCGAACGTGAAATCATTCGCTAGTGCAAACCGCCAAAAGAGACAAGCGCAAAGCCACGGACTGGCCTTTTCAGCCGCTTTCGCCTATAGGACGCTCATTCCAATGGAGAGTGGATGTCCACTTACGCTCAGTCCCGGTAAGGCCCTGACCTCTTGGCGAGGCAGGGCAGAAAACCTGAAACCCCGTGCCGCGAAGCTTCGCGGCGGCGGCATTTTTTGTTTTCCCGGAAAACTCTCACATGGATATTTCGCGCACTGAACAGCGCATCCTGCACCTGCTCGCGCAGGGCGGACGCATTGAAATCGAAAAGAACGACAAGAAGCGGATCGCCTCCGTCAAATGCCTGACCCGCGACGGCTGGCACTATCCGGACGTCGATCTCGACCTGTTTCGAAAGCTGAAGCGGAAGAAGGCGGTTTCTTCGTCGGGAGGCGGCCCCTACCGCATCACCCGGCGCGGGCTCGCACTCGTCCGCTCCGAACTCGACAACAGGTAGCCCGCGGTTCCGCCGGTCGTTCTCCGGCCGGCGGTTCGCCTCACCGTTCAGGCAGTGGCGATATAGGCCCTGATCTGGTCGGCCTCGCGCTCGACATCCTCGATGCGGCGCTTGACCACGTCGCCGATGGACACGATGCCATCGAGCATGCCGTCCTTTTCCACCGGCAGATGGCGGAAACGGCCGCGGGTCATAATCTCCATCACCTCGTTGACGGTGTGATTTTCGTTGCAGATCTTCACCTTCGGCGTCATCGCCGAACGCACGGCGATATCGAGCGCGGCTCCACCTTCCCGGGCAACAACCCGGACGATGTCGCGCTCTGACAGGATGCCGACGATCTTGCGATCGCCATTAGTGATGACCAGCGCACCGATCTTGTGCTCTGCCAGGATGCGGATGGCTTCGCTCAGCTTTTCGTTCGGCCCGAGCGTCAACACGTCATGGCCTTTTCTCTCGAGAATTGCCTTCACCGTCATGGCGTCCTCCTCTGCTTTGCCTGCCGGTTCCTGCCCTGACCGGCCTTCACGTAAGAGTGAACATCGTGCGCCGTGATCGGTTGCATTTCAAGTGCGGTGGTCAGTCGTCTCCCACTCGGGCGCCTGCCATCGCCTGTCGAACCAGCGCAGGCCGAAGAAGCCCGCGACAAAGCCGCCAATATGAGCCTCCCAGGCGATCTGACCATCTACCCCTGGGGCAAACCCGAGCAGGCCGGTGGCGAGATTGATGACCATCCACATGGCGAGGAAGATCACGACACCGCGCAGGCGCAATACGAATGCGATCGGCAGCACAGGGCCGGCGAAGGCGGCCTTGCCGGCCGAACGGTCGGTGCGGAAGCCGAAACGCGCCGCAGCCCCCATCATGCCCGATATCGCACCGGAAGCCCCGACCAGCGGCGCCTCACCATAAGGATGCATCGCCCAGAAAAGCGCGACCGAAGCCAACCCGGTTGCGGCAAAAAACAGCGCGAACCACAGCGTTCCCAGACGGTTTGCCAATGGTGAACCAAACGCGGCGAGCCACACCATATTGATGGCGATATGGGCAAAGCCGCCATGCATGAAGGCATAGGTGAAGGGCCGCGAAAACAGGAACCAGTCGAAGCCGTATTGCCCGGTGTAGAGAACGGGGATGAAGGCCCCGTCATACAGCAATGTCATCTGCTGGGATTCGCTCAACACATATTGCTGCAACAGGTAGACGACGACGCAGATGCCGATCACCGCCAGCACGACGGGCGGCAGGTTGAACACCGGCTCGCGTCGCGGTTCAGGTGCGCCCTCGACCGGGTCGACTTCCGAGGGAGATGCCGGTTCACTCATTTGAAATTGCACTCTGCGGGATTCGGGGTTCGAGCATCTAGATCACCACGGACCGAACCGCAAACCGCGAATCGCCGCGGCGCGAATCAAAAAAGAAGCCGTTCAAGGTTTCCCTTGAACGGCTGGTCGAGCCCCCTGCTCCCCTAAAACTCTTGACTGAAGTGCTGCCGATCGTCGCGAAACGACCGCTTCTGGAGTGGTTTTTGTGTGCCACGGGGCTCGCTTCGATGCAACGTAAACCACTTGTTAACCTTAACGGCCCCGACCCGTGAACAAGTGTTAACGACGCTGGCACGCTTCCTGCTCCGCAACGCATGTAGGTCATCGGAGGGCGCCCTTCTGTTCACCGATGGGACATCAGACGACAGAATGCGCGGAGCAGCATAGCATGAACCAGAATGGATCGATCACGCTGTTCCAATATTGGAATCGCCTGCGTGACGGACGTCCTGCCCCGAAGCGTTCGGAGGTCGAGCCGGCCGACATCAAGTCGCTGCTGGCCGACACCTTTATCCTGGAGCGGGACACGCGCGGACAGGCGGTATTCCGGCTGGCCGGCACCAGGCTTTGCGCCTGCTACGGCCGCGAACTCAAGGGGTTTTCCTTTCCATCGCTGTGGCGCGAGAAGGATCAGCGGCTCGTCTCGCGGCTGATCCATGGCGTCTTCGAGCAGAAGTCGGTCGTGCTCATCAGCTATGAGGGTTTCAGCCGCAACGGGCGTTCCAACAAGTTCGAACTGCTTGCCCTGCCGCTGGACGGCGGCGTCGAAAATCCGCGCTGCCTGGGCGTCATCAGTGCCGTGGAGAAGCCCTTCTGGCTGGGTGCCGATCCGATCACCGACGCGTTGATCGATTCGATACGCGTCATCGATCCGGAGAAGGAGCTTCTCAACAATCGCCCGGCGATCGATGTTCCCTCGCTCGTTCCCGATGAACTTGGAGCACCCGAGACGATCTCGGCACTCGGCCGGGCGCGCCGCATCCGCCATCTCGTCGTGTTCGATGGCGGGCGCGAGGAATAGTCCGTTTGCGGCCTGATGCACGTCGCCCAAAACTGCGCGGCTGTTTTGGCACCGCGACCTGCAAAAAGGAAACCCCTGGAGCGCCCGCTTTTTCCCTTTGTTAACCCGCTTTGTTGTACTTCTCTGATGAAGTTCCTCGCATCAGCGCGCGGGATGCCAAACGGGGTGTAGGCAGTCATGAGGTCAGCGGCGGTCGACTATGCGCCGTCCCAAGCTGAAAGGCGTAACTTTCAGCGCGTCCGGGTTAAAATTTACGGACGCTTCATGCTGGAAGACCGCACCGAACACCCCTGCCAGGTCGTCGACATGTCACCGGGCAATGTCGCGTTTCGCACCGACCGCATCGGCATGCCCGGCGAAAAAATCATTGCCTACATCGATCATATCGGCCGCATCGAAGGTGTCGTCACCCGCACTTTGCAGGACGGTTTCGCGATGACCGTCATCGCGTCGGATCGCAAGAAGGACAAGCTGGCCGCGCAATTGACCTGGCTCGCCAACAAGCATGAGCTCGACCTGCCGGAAGATCGCCGCCACGAGCGCGTCGCACCGCGCAATCCGACCAGCGTGCTGCAGCTCACCGACGGCCGCCAGTACCAATGCCGTATCATCGACCTTTCGCTCTCCGGCGCCGCGGTCGAGATCGACGTCAAGCCGGCGATTGGCATCCAGGTCATGCTTGGCACCATGCGCGGGCAGGTCGTGCGTCATTTCGAGGACGGCGTCGCCATCGAATTCGCTGTGATCCAGCGCCCCGAAACGCTCGATTCCGAATTCAACACGCCAAGCACCTGAGCAGACCCGATAGCAACACTCCAGGAACCGGCCCTTGCGGCCGGTTTTTTGTTTTCGACGCCATGACATGCTTCGGCCGCTCTTGGCGGGATCTGGGAGCCGTCCGCGCCCGAGGTGGAAGCCTCAATATCCAAACGAATTAATACTCAAATGATTCAAATTTTATGTTTATTCTACTGGAGTTTTACTCAATATCTACT